>JBFIID010000030.1:0-14355 GCA_041601415.1 Gammaproteobacteria bacterium | reverse complement strand
GGCTGGGAAGACGTTGCACCTATTGATGTGATTGGACTCGAAGTCGGCTATCGCCTGATTCCTATGGTGGATAAAAACCAGGGGGGACAATTACTCAGCCGATTGAGAGGGGTACGTAAAAAACTCTCGCAGGAACTTGGTTTCCTCATCCCCTCGGTGCATATACGAGACAATCTCGAGTTACCCCCGGCGGCCTATCGCATCACCCTGATGGGCGCCACTATCAGTCAGGCGGAAGTGCAACCCGACAAGGAACTGGCGATTAACCCCGGGCGCGTGTTTGGGCAGTTGAAAGGAACACCCGCTGTTGATCCTGTCTTTGGCCTGCAGGCAGTCTGGATAGAAGTTGCCGAGCGCGATCAGGCCCAGGCCTTTGGCTATACCGTTGTCGATGTCAGTACCGTGATCGCAACCCACCTCAGTCAGGTGCTGCAGCAGCATGCGCATGAGGTGCTGGGCCATGATGAAGTCCAGCAATTACTCGACCGTTTTGCGCAAAAGAGTCCGAAGCTGGTGGAGAATTTGATCCCGGCGCAAATACCGCTCGGCTGTCTGGTAAAGATCCTGCAAAACCTGCTCAGGGAGAATATACCGATCCGTGATATGCGAACAATAATGGAAGCGATCGCCGAAAATGCGTCACGGAGTCAAGATCCCGTCATCTTGACGGCCGTCGTACGTATGGCGCTCGGCAGATTAATTCTCCAGAAAATCAATGGGATGGAGGAAGAAGTGCCTGTTATTACGCTGGATGGATCTTTGGAACAGATATTGCAGCAGTCATTACAGGCGATGAATGACGGAGGTATGGCGCTTGAACCAGGGCTTGCAAATCAGATGTTGCAGGCGCTCAGACAAACGCACGAAAGGCAGGAAGTAGCCAGCCAACCTTCGATACTGCTGGTACCTGATGCGATACGAGAATTTATGTCGCGCTTTATCAGAAACAGTCTGCCAGCGATGCATGTGCTGGCATTCAGTGAGATACCTGATAACAAGCAGATAAAGATTATTGCCACCGTGGGTGATGGTACCTGAGACACGTCATCCACCTTAAATAGCTGGGATAAACGTTCGTTGTGAACGAGGTTTAGACCATAAAGTGGAGATGCACAGGTGAAAGTCCGACGGTATTTTGCAGAGGATATGGCACAGGGCCTACGCATGGTTCGTGAAGAACAGGGGCCAGATGCTGTGATCATTTCTAATAAGAAGGTTGACGGTGGTTTTGAGCTAATTGCCGCTGAAGATTACGATGAAGCCCTGCTGAAGACGGCGAATAATGATCAAAAGCGGCCAAGAACCCGGCCCATCGAAGAAGAAGCACTCGCACACGAAGTCCAGCTCAAATCTGCACAGTCCCTTGAGTCAGAGAGTAAGACTGAAGGCCTCAAAAAAGTGGCGGACTCTCCCGCAGCAGTAGAAACCCCCGTAGCACGTGCACCGCAGGCGCCCCAGTTGATCTGGACTCACGAACCCATGATCGATCAGATGCAGCAGGAATTAAGCTCACTGAGAGGACTGCTGGAACAGCAAATCTCAGGACTCGCATGGGGGGATTTCGGGCAACGTCATCCGTTACGAGCCAGTCTGTTGCGTAAGCTGACGGGCCTCGGTATGAATGCTGCCGTATCCCGGGAACTGGTCAATCGAATTCCGGAAAACCTGTCCCAGCAACATGGCTGGAATCGTCTGCTCGGCCTGCTGGCAGAAGCCGTACCAATAGACAGTGACAATATTTTGTCACGAGGCGGAATGTTCGCATTAGTTGGCCCTCCGGGAGCGGGAAAGACAACCCTGATCTCAAAGCTCGCCGCCAGGCATGCGCTGGTGCATGGTAAAGACAGCGTAGCGCTAATCACTACGGATAATCAGCGTGTTGGTGCCTATGAACAACTACGCAGCTTTGGCCGCATTGCCGGTATTCCGGTGTGGGCGGCCTCCAACAGCATGGAATTACAGCAGGGACTGGAGCACGTTTATCACCGGCGTCTGGTACTAATTGATACCGCCGGTATTGGACACAAAAACGCCATGTTGAATCAGCAGCTTGAACTGCTGGGTGAGAGTTCAAACATATTACAAACCGCTCTGGTGCTACCGGCAACCATGCAATCACTGGCACTGGATCAATTGATCGATGCCTATCAACCGGTTGCGCCATCGTCCTGTGTTATTACACATCAGGATGAGGCCGCCAGCCTTGGACCGGTGCTCTCGGTCATCATTGATAATGAAATACCCGTTAGCTATGTCTCGGATGGTCAGTCAATCCCGGAAGATATACATGCCGCCAAAGCACATAAGCTGATCGCCAGGGCCGTCAGTATTTATCAACAGCAGGACATCAGCATAGAAGATGCCGTGCTGGAACATATGTTTGTGGAAGAAAATGCCCATGCACAACACTGAAACACGAACGCCAGGCCAGACAGCCATCAGCCCGAAACGGGTTATTGCCGTGACCAGCGGAAAAGGTGGAGTTGGTAAGACTAACGTTTCGATAAACCTTGCGCTGGGACTGGCGGCACTGGAGCGCCGCGTACTCGTCCTGGATGCCGACCTCGGTATGGCGAATGTGGATGTGATGCTGGGCCTGCGTCCGGAGAAAACACTCGCTGACGTGATGGAAGGTACCTGTGAATTACAGGACATCATTCTGCAGGGGCCGAAGAATGTGAAAATCATACCGGCATCATCCGGCATTAAACGCATGGCGGATCTGAGTGTTACTGAACATGCCGGGATGATATATGCCTTTAGTGCCCTGTCTGAGATGACCGATGTACTGATTATTGATACCGCTGCGGGAATCTCGGATAGCGTGGTCAATTTCTGTACGGCGGCCCAGGAGATCGTGGTGGTTGTGTGTAACGAACCGGCCTCAATCACCGATGCCTATGCAATGATTAAGGTGCTCAATACGCAGTATAAACAGAACCATTTCCGGGTTCTGGTGAATATGGCACACAGTGCCAATGAAGGCGTGAAGCTGTTTCAGAAACTGGTCGAAGTGACCGAGCGATTCCTCAATGTATCTCTGGAACTGATCGGCACCATTCCCTATGACCCCAATATTCGCAAAGCTGTGCAACGTCAAAAAGCGGTGATTGAATATTTACCACAAAGTAGTTCTTCTCTGGCATTCAAGAAACTGGCGGAAGAGGCCGATAAATGGCCAATACCGGATCACGCGAGCGGTAATCTCGAGTTTTTCGTGGAGCAGATGTTCCGCCCAGAGTCTTCAACACGGTGGGCACAGGCATGAATGAACTAGCAGCCTACAAAGCAACTGCACGAAATACGGAAGTCGCTGATCAGAGTGATCTGGTGACTACTCATGCGCCTTTGGTGAAGCGTATCGCCTATCACCTGATGAGTCGTCTACCCGCCAGCGTTCAGGTCGATGACCTGATCCAGGCAGGCATGATTGGCTTACTGGAGGCATCCAGAAACTATGATGCTACCCAGGGTGCGAGTTTTGAGACTTACGCAGGAATAAGGATCAGAGGTTCTATGCTGGACGAAATACGTAAGGGAGACTGGGCACCACGATCTCTACACCGTAAGGTGAGGGAGATATCCAGAGCGGTGCATGAAATTGAGGCAGAATTTGGTCGTGATGCCAGAGATGCCGAGGTTGCAGAACGCCTGGAGATTACCCTGGATGAATATCACCAGACCCTGCAGAACGCCAATAGCCATAAAATTTTTAGCTTTGAAGACCTACCCATGCGCGATGAGGGTATGTCCGAAGGTCTTACAGACAAGATCGCCGGGCCACTCGAACAGGCCGAATATGACGGCTTCAGGGAAGGTCTCGCCAAAGCTATCGCTGGTTTGCCCGAACGGGAACGACTGGTGATGTCCCTCTACTACGATGAAGAGCTCAACCTCCGTGAGACCGGCGAGGTCCTGGGGGTGAGTGAATCACGCGTATGTCAGATTCATGCACAGGCACTGATCCGATTAAAAGCCAGAATGACAGATTGGGTTAAATAAATTCTGGCTTTGGCCGCTGTATAAGTCAGAGCGATCTCGGCGCACATTGATGTGGCTGGGGACAGATTTGAGGCTAATTGGAGGCTTAACGTGAAGAAAGACATGAAAATTCTAATTGTGGATGATTTCTCCACCATGAGAAGAATTATCAAAAACCTGCTTAGGGATCTCGGTTTTACAAATACAGTAGAAGCAGATGATGGAACGACGGCTTTACCCCTATTAAAGTCAGGTAATTACGAGTTTCTCGTGACTGACTGGAATATGCCGGGAATGCAGGGGATTGACCTGTTGAAGGCAGTCAGGGATGACCCTGATCTTGCCAGTTTGCCAGTGCTCATGGTCACCGCAGAATCGAAACGTGATCAAATTGTAGAAGCGGCACAGGCCGGCGTTAATGGCTACATCGTTAAGCCATTTACTGCACAGACCCTGAAAGAGAAAATCGATAAGATATTTGAACGCCTGGACGCAGCCTGAGGAGGTGTAGAGATGGCTGAACCCATGCTGCAGAATGACAATAGACTTGATCTTGCGAGGTTGCTGGTAACAGCTATCGAAACCGGTGATGATCATGAAGCAGGGCGTCTGGTGATGGAAATCTCCAAACTTCATGAAGACAGTTTGTTTAGTGAAATTGGTAAGCTGACACGACACCTGCACAATTCTCTACTCAGCGTTGAGTTAGATGAACGTCTTTGCGAGTTAACAGAGAATAAAATCCCCGATGCAAAACAACGTTTGAATTATGTGATAGACCGTACTGAAGTTGCGGCTCATCGTACCTTAACTGCGGTTGAAGAAATGGTGCCGATGGTTGCTGAGATTGGCAGCAAGTCCGCTGCATTTAGTCAGGAATACTTGCGTTTAATACACAGTGAACTATCTGTCGAGGAATTCAGGGCGCTAAGCGAAGATGTTCTGAGCCACATGCGGTACGCTGAGGCTAAAAGCACGGAGATGCAAACGCTTTTAAACGAAATTCTAATGGCTCAGGATTTTCAGGATCTGACCGGCCAGGTGATAAAAAAAGTACATGAGCTGGTTAATCAGGTTGAAACAAGCCTGGTGAATACGATCAAGTTATCGGGACGTCGACCTGCAGAAAAGCAGGGAAAGACCATGGCATCTGCAGATGGAGTGCATGCTGAAGGACCTCAGGTTGGTGTAATCGATAAAAAAAATGTCGTCAGTGGCCAGGATGAAGTTGATGATCTGCTGTCGAGTCTGGGCTTTTGAGTAAGCGATTATGAGCATCGATCTTGATGATGAAATCGTCCAGGATTTTCTCGTCGAAGCGGGCGAAATTCTCGAGCGACTCAGTGCGGAACTGGTGGATCTTGAAACCTCGCCTGAAGATGTAGATTTACTCAATTCCGTATTTCGGGGATTCCATACCATCAAGGGCGGTGCGGGATTTCTGGCACTCGATAATATGGTTGTGGTTGCGCACCGGGCAGAAGATATTTTTGATTTACTCCGACAGGGTAAGCGTGCTGTTGATGCAACCCTGATGGATAGCATCCTTGAGGTGCTTGATGTCTTGCATAAAATGTTTGACCGACTGCGTAACGGGGAAGAACCCGAATCAGTCGATCCGGTATTACTCTCCACCTTAAAAAATCTCTCTGATCCAGATTTTAAGCATGAAGAAGAGGTGCTTGCTGAGCAGATGGCAGCTATGAGCGCCGGAGCCGTCGCATCTGATGACAAGGACGAAATTACCGAGGAAGAGTTTGAAGCATTGCTGGATGCCCTGAACGGACAGAAAGCCGCTGAAACAACGGTTACCTCTGCGGAGCCTGAGAAGAGCGACGAGCAGATAGGCGATGATGAGTTTGAACAGTTGCTTGATGAGTTACATGGCAAGGGTAAACATTCCTCTGCGCCTGTTCCACCCGGTCAGAACCCACAGGTAAATGTTGTTGCAGATGAGCCGGGAATCGTAACTCAGCCTGACACAGCACAGAAACCCGTCGCTAGCAAAACACGAACACCCGCACAGGCAGAAAGCACGGTTAGAGTAGAGACCCGCGTGCTAGATCAAATTATGAACATGGTCGGTGAACTGGTTTTGATCAGAAACCGCCTGTCGACATTAGAAGTCTCGATCGGCAATGAAGAAATGACAAAGACCGTGAGCACACTGGATATCGTCACCAGTGATCTGCAAACCGCTGCAATGAAAACGCGTATGCAGCCGATCAAAAAGGTGTTCGGACGTTTCCCCCGTGTGGTTCGCGATCTTGCCCGTACACTGAATAAAGACATCGTGTTGGAGATGTCGGGTGAAGATACCGATCTGGATAAAAACCTGGTCGAGGCATTGTCCGACCCTCTGGTACATCTGGTGCGCAATTCGGTAGATCACGGTATCGAAATGCCCGACATACGCGAAGCCGCAGGCAAACCGCGCACTGGTACTATTCGGCTTTCAGCAGAAACGGAAGGCGATCATATATTACTGATGATCATGGACGACGGTGCGGGCATGGATGCCGATGTGCTGCGCAGGAAAGCGGTTGAAAAAGGGATGATGGATGAAGATGCCGCCGCGCGTCTCACTGACCGCGAGTGTTATGAACTGATTTTTATGGCGGGTTTTTCTACCAAGCATGAAGTGTCAGATATATCCGGTCGTGGCGTAGGACTGGATGTGGTTAAAACACGCATCAGCCAGCTTAACGGTATCGTAGAAATTGGTTCCAAACTGGGAGAAGGTACAACACTCTCAATTAAATTACCGTTGACGCTGGCTATTATGCCGACACTGATGGTGGTACTGGGCGATCAGATATTTGCCCTTCCGTTGGTCAATGTGAATGAAATCATTGATTTCAACAAGGACAAGGAAAGTATCATTGATGGTAAAAAAGTACTGCTCGTTAGAGACAAGGCACTGCCACTATTCTATCTGAGTAACTGGCTGGTGAAGGGTACCGCTCAATGTGTCAATGACAGGCGCGGTCATGTGGTGATCGTGAATATTGGAACACAACGGGTAGGGTTACTTGTCGATCAGTTAATAGGTCAGGAAGAAGTTGTAATTAAACCTCTGGGTGCAATGCTACAGGGCACTCAGGGCTTATCGGGGGCAACGATTACCGGTGATGGCCGGATCGCGCTCATTCTCGATTTATCAAGTCTCGTGCAGCATTATGCATGAGCGCCATTGAAGCTTTGCTGGAGACGGGAATCTCATGTCTGTGCGTGTATTGGTGGTCGATGATTCGTCATTCTTTCGTCGAAGAATTACTGAAATTCTTAGCGAAGACCCTGACATTGAAGTTATCGGACAGGCTGCAGATGGCCAGCAGGGCGTAGAGCAAAATCTGGCACTGAAACCTGATGTAATTACCATGGATATCGAGATGCCTGTACTGGACGGGATCTCGGCAGTCAGGCAGATCATGTCATCCCGACCGACCTCAGTAATGATGTTTTCTTCGCTGACACATGAAGGTGCCAGTTGTACTCTTGATGCTCTGGAGGCAGGCGCCGCCGACTTCATGGCAAAAAGATTCGAGGATGTTGCCGGTCAGGTCTGTAGTGCCAAGTTGATGTTTCGGCAAAAAGTCAGGGCCCTGGGGGTGAGCTCTCACTCCTCAAAACGGCGTAAGTCAGATCAACCCGAGCCAGATTCGCTCACTCTGGTTGAATCAACTCAGGATAAAACTGTCGCGGCTCAGAGCCACCGACAGGCGATTAAATCCGATGCTCAACACTATAAACTGGTCGTGATAGGAGCATCGACCGGTGGTCCAGTGGCAGTGCAGAAAGTGGTCGAACAATTACCCGCCGACTTCCCCCTGCCGGTTCTGGTTATTCAGCATATGCCAGGAACATTCACATCGATATTTGCTGATCGTATGGATAAGGCCTGTAAGGTCAGGGTCAAGTTGGCAGAAGATGGTGATTCACTGCAGTCTGGCACCGTTTACGTGGCTC
Organism: Gammaproteobacteria bacterium; assembly: GCA_041601415.1. Lineage (GTDB taxonomy): Bacteria > Pseudomonadota > Gammaproteobacteria > JBFIID01 > JBFIID01 > JBFIID01. Next base: position 6,405 of record JBFIID010000030.1, on the reverse strand, counting down.
CGGGCGGAAAACAGATGTTAGTCAAGCGTAATGGTGTTGGTGGCCGCATCTATATTACGGATGCAAACACGGAGATGAATTATAAACCATCGCTGGACATAACATTTCGTTCGCTTGCAACATCACACAAGGCAAATGACATCCTTGCAATTGTTTTGACCGGTATGGGTTCGGACGGCTGTGAAGGTGCGAGAGAGCTGAAGAAACTGGGAGCGACGGTCTGGGTGCAGGATAAAAAAAGCTGTGTTGTTTACGGAATGCCTGCCGCGATTGTTAATGCCGGTCTCGCCGATGAGATTTTACCCGTTGATGAAATCGGTCGACATATTGGTGAGAGTGTCTAGCGCATGGACCTGCTAAGTATCATCGGAATAATTGTTGGCTTCGGCGCGATCCTGCTTGGTCAGGCGCTGGAAGGCGGGCACCTTGCCTCTCTTTTGAATGGGCCGGCATTCCTGATTGTGGCGGGTGGTACGCTGGGTGCAGTCATGCTGCAATCACCGGTGCCGATCTTTCTACGCGCAGTTAAAATGTTTGCCTGGATTTTCCGACCACCGACAATGCCGATGTTAGAAGCCATGGAAGAACTCATTGGCTGGAGCAAAATAGCCAGAAAAGAAGGCTTGCTAGGACTTGAAAACGTGGTTGAAGAACAGGTTGATCTGTTCACCCGAAAGGGACTGCAGTTACTGGTGGACGGTAATGAACCGGAAACCATACGCGCCTCGCTGGAGGTGGAACTACTGGCGAGGGAAGATACCGATATGCAGGCCGCCAAGGTCTATGAAGGCATGGGTGGTTATTCTCCAACCATCGGTATTATCGGTGCAGTTATGGGGCTGATACATGTGATGGGGAATCTGGCCGATCCCAGTCAGTTGGGTGGAGGTATCGCTGTTGCCTTTGTTGCAACGATTTATGGTGTTTCAATTGCCAATCTGTTTTGCCTGCCTGCGGCGAACAAACTCAAGGCCCTGGTACGACATCAGTCACAATTCCGCGAGATGACCATCGAGGGGCTGATCGCCATTGCCGAAGGTGAGAACCCTACCGCGATCGAAACCCGTCTGCAGAGTTTCTTCCACTGAGGCGCTATTGAGATTCTCTCAAAGCTGTCCCGCCCATGAGAAGAAGACGCATAGAAGAACACGAAAACCACGAACGCTGGCTGGTTTCCTATGCGGATTTTATTACCCTGCTGTTTGCTTTCTTCGTCGTCATGTACTCCATCTCATCGGTCAATGACGGTAAATATCGCGTGCTTTCCGACACCATGGAGGCAGCTTTCAAGGAGCAAACGCGCAGTATCAAGCCGGTGCAGGTCGGGCAGGTGGTGCGTTCGAAAAATCTCAATGAAGAGAATGTTTATCCGGCTACAGGTATCGGCGATCTTGAACAGGAAGTAAAGCCTGTAGCGGAACAGGCAACTGTAGATGCTGACGGTGAAAAACAGGCCGGTAACAGTGAAACGGCGGTTGAAGACGCAACAGCAACGGAACCAGCGAAAGAAACTGAGCCTGCTGAAGAGCCAACAACGGAGGAAAGCACAGAGAAGCCTGCTGGTGGTACTGGCAATGATCTTGCAAGTCTTCAGGTAATTGCCGATGACGTGGAATTGCAGATGGCACCGCTGATAGATGAGGAAATGATTGAAGTGCGTCGAGAGGATAACTGGATAGAGGTCGAAATGAAGACCAACACCCTGTTTGGTAGTGGTAGCGCACGACTGGAAACAGCTGCAGTTCCGATCCTGCGTAAGCTCAGTAATAACTTCAAAAATTACGATAATCCTATACAGGTAGAGGGCTTCACCGACAACAGACCAATCAATACCTCGGCCTATCCTTCAAACTGGGAACTGTCGGCCGCGCGGGCCGCCAGTGTTGTTCACCTGTTTACCAAGTTTGGTATTGATCCGGATCGAATGTCGGCCATTGGCTATGGTGAATATCGTACTATTGCGGATAACTCAACGGCAGAAGGGCGGCAAAAAAATCGTCGTGTTGTGATCATTATTGCCGCTAATGCCGATACGCGTCGTATTGTTGATCTGAATCGCGCGAAGAATGGCGCAAACCAGCCCGCTGCAATAACGCCACAAAGCGCACCATGAAAGTCTGGACAGTCGCTAATCAGAAAGGTGGAGTAGGTAAGACCACGTCGGCTGTTTCTCTTGGCGGCCTGTTATCCCTGTATGGCAAAAAAACCCTGCTTATTGATATGGACCCCCATGGTTCGATGACGACCTATTTCGGTCAGGACCCGGATCAGGTGGAGACCAGTGTTTATAGCCTGTTCGAGCGCAGTGCAGAAAAAACACCCTGTCAGCCTCGGCAGGTTATCCAGCAGACAGGCTTTGCCCATCTTGACCTGATCCCGGCATCATCTGCGATGGTTTCGCTGGATCGCCAGTTTAGTACACGTGATGGCATGGGGCTGGTAGTGAAGCGTGCTCTGCAGGAGATCAGAAACGACTACGACTATGTGTTACTCGATTGCCCACCGATGATGGGCATATCAATGGTGAATGCCCTGGCGGCCTGTGATCATGTGATCATTCCGGTGCAGACAGAGTTCCTGGCAATTAAGGGACTTGAGCGCCTGCAACACACCCTGCAGATGATCGCAAGAAGTCATAAGCCGGTATTAAGCTATACCGTGGTACCCACCATGTATGACCGCAGAACGCGGGCTTCAATTGAGAGCCTCAAATACCTCGGTGATCATTTTCGTGCAAACCTGTTTCCCGGTTTCGTTCCGGTTGACACCCTGTTTCGAGAGGCCAGCAGGGAACTGACTCCACTGACTATCCTGCGTCCATCCTGCCGTGGATCACTGGCCTATGATCGACTTCTGGACTTCATGTTTAAACAGGAACAATCCAGCCCTGAACTGAGGCAGTCGGCATGACAGTGTCAGATTCCGGCCATCCTTCAGCCTTGATCAAACAGTCCGAGGCACTCTCAAGCTATCTGGAGCAATTGCTGGGCGAAGATGAGACTGTCGATGTCTCCCCACAGGCCGTTGCGACATTGCCGGCTAGCAAGATACAAAAGGGTCAGAATTTTAATGCCGTTATTGCGGATCTTGGCGCGATGAAAATAGCGATCCCGGATTCTGCGATCCGGGCGGTGCTGGACATACCTGACACGTTCGCCATTCATTCCCCCCTGGAGGGTGTGCTGCATGGAGAAATTCAGTATGCCAACCAAGGCATAAAAGTAGTGAATTGTGCAGCATTACTAAACCCGGACAGGCAGATTCAAGAACAACCGCAGTGCATCCTGCTGCTGAAACAGGGGCGCTATGCCCTGTTGTGTTACTCAGCAGTGGCAGAGACAGAGGTTCTTGCCGAGTGGGTTCGCTGGAGAGAAGAACTACACAGCAAACCATGGCTAACAGCCACTATCAGTCGGCTTAAATGTGCGCTACTTGAGCCTGAAGACCTTATCAGCTGGCTGGAAGAGGCTGTGATCCGAGAGACCTGCACGAAATAGACCCGGTTGGCACAAACTATGCAATTTATTTAAGAAACACAGATTCGCGCCAATTATCTGACACAAAACCAGGTATCGAGTTATGAGTACAAAAGCACAGGCACAGGCCGTCGATGACCCATTACTGCAATGGGTAACGTTTCGTCTGGATAATGAGAGTTATGGCATCAACGTGATGCAGGTACAGGAAGTCCTCAGACTTTCCGAGATCGCCCCGGTACCTGGCGCTCCCGCTCACGTACTGGGCATAATTAATCTCAGAGGCAATGTTGTCACCGTCATTGATACCCGCACACGGTTTGGCTTGCCTCCTGTAGAGGCCTGCGAGGCGACGCGGATTGTGATCATAGAAAGCGATCAAATGATTGTTGGAATTCTGGTCGACAGTGTGGCGGAAGTGGTTAATTTACGTATGTCAGAGATAGAAACGGCACCCAATGTCGGGAATGATGAAAGTGCGCGCTACATACAGGGTGTGCATAGCCGGAATAATGAAATCCTGATACTGATTGACCTGAATAAACTGTTAACTGATGAAGAGTGGGGAGATCTCGCAGCGTCCTAGAGCATATGGCCGGCCCTGGAGACATAAAACCACTTATCCCTGTCTGGCCGGTAAGACCGTCCGATAAGGTATTACCGAGAGAGAAACCTCATCCTGATCAGCGAAAGCGTGAACAGGAACAGACAGAAAAACCGTCTGACCGGGATGATGATGGGCATCCGGGAATTGATGAATATGCATAGGAATACAAGATGATGGCACTGACACCACTAAATGTTCTCACCCTCCTGCCACTGGCTATTTTCTGCGTATTTCTTACCGTACAGTGGCTAGCTCTAAAACGTTACAAACAGGAGGCCTCTGTGCGTGATGAAGAACTTTCCAGCCTGCGCAATGAGCTTCAGACCTTGATGTCGTGCTCTCAGGGTGTGGGTGCATCACTGCATAAACAACAACGCCAGATACGAAATCTACTGCAACGCCAGGATAAGATAGAACAACTGGATACCGGTCACACCCAGTATGGGCAGGCAATCACAATGCTCAGACGCGGTGCTGATAACCAGGAAATCGCCGATAGCTGCGGTCTGTCCAGTGGCGAACTGGATCTCATCAAACGAATGAACCCCTGAAATCACCTCTCGGGCCTGTTCAAGGCCACATGGATTGCACCAAATGACGTTCTGGTTTACCCTTGCCACCGTTTTGAACGACCGCTTTTCAGAAGCAAGAAATACGGAGAGGTGGCCGACTAATCTGTCGGGAACAGATTAGGGCGCTGGCTTTGCCAGCGGTGCGCAGCACCGAGGCACGGGAAGTGCCGAGTCAATGGTTGAAAACGAGTATCCAGATTCTGACAAAGTCAGATTGAAAGAAATACGGAGAGGTGGCCGAGCGGTTGAAGGCGCACGCCTGGAAAGTGTGTATACGGTGTAAGCTGTATCGAGGGTTCGAATCCCTCTCTCTCCGCCAGACAACAAAAGGGCCCCAGTAGGGGCCTTTTTTTTGTCTGGTAGATGGTTCGAACCCTCGATAATCAAAAGTGGTTCGACAAAATCGCCGGGAGCGATTTTGAACAGCCTGAGGCTGGCCCGCAGGGCTGGCTACAGGGAAGTAGCCAGTAATCCCTCTCCATTTAGTCTAAGTTTGCCACCGGATATTCAAGTATAAATAGCCGGTTTGTAGGTCGGTTTTTTTGCCGAAGCCCGCAGGGTGAGGGGCCATGGAAGGCCCCGAATCAATCCCTCTTAAAGCAGTCAACGTATAACACCCTTCAGTTGTGCCACACTACCACTGACAATTTCATCTATTTTTAGAACGCATCAATCAACTGAAATCTCTATAGTTAGATCAAGGGCGTTATTGTACGGAAAGAAGATAAGTTAGACTGCTTTTGAAACAGTGCGATAAATGACCAGATAGGTATCAATCATTCATTTTCTCCACCCGGGCCGTTAGGCAAACGAGAGAAAGGAAAATATGCCAGATCACGAAAAGCTCGACTACGTTGAATACCCGGCGAGAGACCTGGCTTCAACGAAATTATTTTTCACTACTGCTTTTAATTGGGCATTTGTTGATTATGGTCCAGAGTACACAGCCTTTTCCGGTCAGGGCTTAGATGGTGGTTTTTTTCAATCTGATTTAACCTCAAGTACGAAAAATGGCGGCGCGCTCGTCGTTTTTTACAGTGAAAATCTGGAAGAAACGCTATCTAAAGTGACCGCTGCTGGTGGGCAAATCGTACAACCTGTATATTCATTTCCCGGAGGACGTAGATTTCACTTTACAGAACCTAGTGGAAATGAGTTTGCAGTTTGGTCTGAACCTTAGCCAATCAGGTAAAAGGGCCGATGAAAAATAGTTCTCATTGGTTATCCACCCCTTTTATGTCAGCGTTATAGAGGACGCAATTGTTCATATCGTGGACGGTATCTATTTTTACAATCACGACAGAATACACACCAGCCTGGATTATCTGTCTCCCAATGGGTACGCGTTAAGAGCCGCATGAGGATCAATTTTACTGGACAGGATCAAACACATTACTGCTCGTAGGCGTAACAAGGTGTTGCTGATGCGGTGTGTTATGTGCATGATTATATCCAAAGCCTGTTTTTGTAATGGTGATACCAAAAACTGCATTACATTTTTCACCATATAAAGAAGAGAATGCTATGAGTAAAGGTACAGTTAAGTGGTTTAGCGCAGATAAGGGTTTCGGTTTTATTACACCTGATGACGGAGGCAAAGATTTATTTGTTCATCATTCAGAAATTCAGGCGGGTGGTCAGTACGCAACATTGAATGATGGTCAGGCCGTTGAGTTCGAAGTAGGTCAGGGTCAGAAAGGTCCTTGTGCCAATAAAGTTGTTGCTGTTTAAGCAGGGGCACACAAGCAAG
>JBFIID010000029.1:0-14768 GCA_041601415.1 Gammaproteobacteria bacterium | reverse complement strand
TTTTTCTGCCGCCTGCAGCAGGGCATCTGCGACCTTCCTGGCGCCGTCACGATCGCGCTCAAGTAGATGCATAACGATACGCTGTGCAGACTTGGGGCCGACACCGGGAAAACAGCGCAGTGCCTCGATCAATCGTTCAATAGCGGGGGTGGTCATGAGCTATATTAAAACGGCATTTTGAATCCGGGCGGCATATTGAGCCCATCGGTAAGCCCGGACATCTTGCTTTGTGTCATTTCCTCAACGCGTCGATTAGCATCATTCACCGCTGCGGCCAGCAGGTCTTCAAGCATTTCCTTATCATCACTCATCAGTGCCGGATCGATGCTCACTTTTTTCACATCATGGCGACCGGTCATGATGACTTTGACCATGCCCGCACCGGATTCCCCTGCGACTTCCATGTTGGCGATTTCTTCCTGGGCCTGCTGCATTTTTTCCTGCATCTGCTGGGCCTGCTTCATGATATTGCCGAGTCCACCTTTCATCTTATATACCTCTGTCGTTCTGAATCTTTAGGGTTACTTGCTACTTATTTTCCTGCGTAGGCTGGATCGATTCTCGATCAAGGGTCGCGTCGAAAGTATCACACAGCGCCTGCACAAAAGGGTCTGATTTGATTGCCTGTTCGGCGACATCCAGCTGTTCCTGCTTTTCCTGCTGCATGATCATCGCGGGGGTCTCCGTTTCAACCGTCGCCTCGATCTGAATACTGAGTTTGGTGCCGTCACCAAAATGCGCGGCCAGTTTTTCCTGCAGACGTCCCTGGGCAACGGGATTCATCACGTGCTGTTTGTCCGCCGCCAGCTGCAATTTTATTTCCCTGCCCTGCCTGCCAATCAGGACGCAGTGCGAAGCCAGTTCACGCGCCAACGCCGTTAGACCCAGGGTATCGATCAACTCTCGCCAGTCCATTTCATGCTCTGACTGTGGCGGAGCTGCTGTTGTTTTCTGTGTTGCCGGTTCGTCAGCCCTGGTTACTGAAACGCCCGTCGCTTCAGAGCGGGGTGCTGACCTGGCTACCGGGACAACGGATTCTTCAGTTTTTTTTTCAGCCGTGGCTGATGGTTTTCCCGGGGCTGGTCGCGCAACCCTGGGCGAATCCGTGCCAACGACGACTTCCGCCTGGCTAAACGCGAGCATGCGTAACAAGACCATTTCAAACCCGGTACGTGCGCTGGGGGCCAGATACAGATCACGTTGACCGATTAAACCTGTTTGATAAAACAGCTGACAGTCTTCCGCTGAAATCTGTGTTGCCAGACGTCGAATCACCTCATCATCTTCCAGTGCGCTACTGTCTTCCACTACCTGACAAACCGCCATGCGTTGCAGCATGGATAACAGCTCGCCCAGTACTTTTGCATAATCAGGACTGTACTGCTCCATGTTACGCACCTGTTTGAGCAGGGCTTCACCATTCAGCGCCACCAGATCTTCGAGTAAATCCTGGATGTGCTGGTGATCGATGGTACCCAGCATGGTACTCACCTCTGTCGCTCTCAACACACCTCCGCCATAAGACACTGCCTGGTCCAGCAAACTCAGGGCATCACGTAGACTGCCATCAGCGGAGACGGAGATCAGATGTCGGGATTGTTTATCACTTTCGATTTTTTCTTCTGTGAGTAGATATTCGACCTGCTGCTCTATCTGATCCGGCGCCAGTCGCTTCAGATTGAACTGCAGACAGCGGGACAGAATAGTGACCGGTAATTTCTTCGGATCGGTGGTAGCAAGTAAAAACTTTACATGCGGAGGGGGTTCTTCCAGTGTTTTCAACAGCGCATTGAAACTGCTGTTTGAGAACATGTGCACCTCATCTATCAGGTACACCTTATAACGTCCTACGGTCGGGGCATATTGCACGTTTTCCAGTAGATCGCGGGTATCTTCCACCTTGGTACGAGAGGCCGCATCGACTTCAATCAAATCCACAAAGCGTCCTTCATCGATCTCGCGACAGGCAGAACATTCACCACAGGGCGTGGAACTCACACCCTTCTCACAATTCAGGGATTTCGCAAAGATACGCGCAATGGTGGTCTTACCGACCCCGCGGGTGCCAGCGAACAGATAGGCATGATGCAGGCGATCATTATCCAGTGCGTTAATTAACGCCTGTAATACGTGGGTTTGCCCTACCATTTCGCCAAACAGGCGGGGACGCCATTTGCGGGCCAGAACCTGATAACTCATTCAGCAATGTGTCTCATGCAGATTTTAAGGGATGGACAGTATATTGGATCGAGCGATGATTGACAGTCAGTCAGGAGGCGGCAGCTCATACCAGCCACACCTCGGCACACACATCCACTGCTGCCGCTGCTCCCTTCCAGGCCTGACGGAGTTCACAATTTCGTGTTGCGAGGGGACCGGCACAAGCCACCATTGAACCTGTTGTGCGATTCGCCGACTCTGAGTGGCATCGCCCCTGTAAGCAGGCGACATTATCCATAGATGCCACCCTGCTCACAAGTGCCAAATCGTCGCTTATGGATGTTTTTTTAATTCACACCACAAGCAGGGTGATTTTACTGACCAAACAACCCCTTGAGCGCGGTACCTGCATCTTTAACCGGATTATCTGAAGCAGTCTTCGGCTCAGCAGGCTTTGCCTCGCTACTCGATTTCGCTGTTGTCTGGCCAGTCTGTTTCTGATTTAGCACGACTTCACAGATAGTGTCATCTACGGTGGCACGGTCAAACAGGCCTTCTGCCAGAACCGACAATCCACCCGTTGCCAGTGCCGCCCCAACCTTGGCTGCCGTTTTTGCCACTCCGACGGCATCGGCCCTGGCACCAGGATTGGCCAGTGTGCCACCAAGCCCCACCACGCCGGCCAGACCACTCAGGTTAAGCCCTATACCTTCGCGCGGTTTGGGTTTGGCGGTGATATCTATCTGTTCGGTTTTAAGATCTATCGAACCACCACCCAGAATATTCAGTTTCTCCGTTTGTATAGCAAAGGCCTTCTCATTGGAGGCAATACCATCCTTGATGGCAAAATTAATTACCGCACACTCCAGTTTGGTACTTGGATCCTTATCCGCCAGCGGGTTCAGCGCGCTGATGCTACCCATCAACAGATCGCCACCCGCAAGATTCAGACCGCTGTTGAACAGCTTGCCTTCACCCACCCTGACCTTTAGCAAACCGTTGCCACTGCCTGCAATTTCGGCGACTGATGCACCGCGGCCCCTGATCTGTAAATCCACATCGGTACGCGCCCCCTGTACTTCTTTGCCATCCTTGAACTTGTCTAGCTTTGTTGGCTCCAGGCCGGTCAGTTTGAAGTTCAGGGTGACATCTGGATTATTGGCGGAGATCGTGAGCAGCGCATCCAGTTGACTGTCCAGCACACCTGCCCTGAACGGACTGACATGCAGATTACCGTTCTTCAGCTTGAGTCCGATTTGCAGATTCTTCAGATCGGCCTGATGGGTACGGAATAATCCAGCCTGAAGATCAAGCTCAATATTTGCCTGTTGTAGTTGATCTCGTGGTAGCGGCTCGGCAGAGAAAACCTTTTCTGCCGGTGGCTGCGACGCCTCCGTCTGGTCTGGCTCCGGTACAGGAAGGAACTCTGTCAGGTCAATCTGTTTAGCACTAAGCTTTCCGCTCAGCGAGGGTATCTCGCCTGTAGAATCAAACTGAAGTTGCCCGGATAGATCACTGCGGCCTAGTCTCAGACTCATTTCATTCGCCTTCCATGTACCGGCCTGATCCGCGAGACGCGCCTGAAAAGAAAGTGGCCCCGCTGGCTCAAACTGCTGACTGGCGAGCTTGATGAGTTGCTCAGTACTGTCGGCATTCAGAACGACCTTAAGGTCCACATTCCGCATTTGCCTGAGACTGCCAATCTGACCAGCCGCTGAAAAACTGAGATCGGCAAACCCGCCTTTAACATCCAGTTTCACCCCGGGATTATCCCGATCAATACCAGCACCCAGATCAGCCAGCGAACCCTGCAGTGTTAAGGCGCCGATATCGGGGAGCTCACGTTCGGTCAGGTCCTCCAGCAATTTAGTGGAATCTGCTTCCAGGCTAAAACTGACGGCGACCTGCTGTAACTGTTGCAGGTTAGCAATACTTCCCGAACTGACCAGTTTGAGATCGGCAAGCTGGCCTTCAAGATCATATTTAAAGCCAAGCTGCTCAGCAGTCCAGGGCTTACCCAGGTCATCCATCGTAAGTCTGACCGACAGTGGTCCGCTCTCGGCAAGCCCAGCCCCCGTTATGCGTATGAGTGAGCTGGTCGAATCCGCGTCAATCGCTAGCTGTACATGGATACCCTTAAGGCTTGCTGGCTGTTCGATGCTGCCCTTTAGCGCGAGTTCTGTGTCGGCCAGAGCGCCTTTCAGATCGACGGCATAGGGCATATTCTCCATCCAGTGCCTGATGCGCCCGATACTGCCGTTGAGATGAAGCGGAATATCGCGCACCTGCGCCAGCAGTTGCAGCTTGAGACTACTATCACTCGGCTTCGCACCAAGGGTTAATTTCTCTATCTGATAGGTCTGTGGTTCCTGCCCCGCCTCCAGATACCTGACCGTAGCATGACTGATGCTGAGTTGCTGGAAGGCAAAAGCCGGAACGTCGCCGGAATCTGCAGCATCGCTGGCTTCCAGTTCAAGCTCCCAGTTGGCTTTGCCCTTGCTATTCTTCTCCAGGCTTATGACCGGCCTGATCAGGACAATCTTTTTAATACTCAGCTGGTTATCCAGCAGTGGTAATAACTCTGCCACGGCCTCGAATCGTTCGACCCTGACCATATCCTTCTCGCTAGCCCAGCTGGCATTCCCAAAATAAACACCTTCCACCACCACGGTTGGAATGAATGACGGTTCTATACTCAGGTCGCCCTCGATGCGGAAATCACGCCCGGTCTGTGCCTTAACCATCTCAATCAATTCCGGTTTATATTGATTCACATCGAAGGTCATGATGAAGATAAACAGGCCACCCACTGCCAGAGCGACCACCGCCAGCAGGACTATTATTATTTTTTTCATGTATCTATCCCTTCAAAGTGTCATTGAATCATAGCCCATTGCCGAGGCAAAAAATGAGCCTGAATACGGCAGATGAAATATTTTTAAAATAATTGTTGCGCTGCAACATTCTTTGTTCTATGATTCGCCCATATTAAATAAACCCAAACAACTTTTTAGGAGATTTAAAATGACAAACTTCCAGATGCCTGACCTGACCGCGCTGACCAACCCTATGCAGAAGCTGATCGACCTGAACGTCGCCAAGATTGAAGCCGCTGTTGCTGCTCAGCAGGATGCTGCCAAGAATCTGGTAGAACTGACCGAAGCCCGCGCCAAGGCCGCTAGCGAAATTAAAGACTACGAAGGTTTCGTGTCTTTCATGAAGTCTCAGGCTGAACTGGCCCAGGCTAATGTTCAAAAGCTGTCTGCCGATAGCCAGGCTGCTGTTGAAGAAGCCCGCGCCTATGGCGAAGAAGTGCAGAAAATCATGAAAGAAAGCGTTGAATCTGCAAAGTCAGTTCTGACCAAGTAAGTAACGGCTTCGTTAAACCTTAACGAACTGTAGATACAAAAAAGCCCCTGTCGTTTAACGGCAGGGGCTTTTTATTTGACTGTTTATCGGTCTTACTCAGCCATATCCTTACAGGCCTTCAGAGACACCGCACGTACGCTAGTCGAGGCCTTCTTGGCCTTGATAGTGATCTCTTCACCGGTAAAAGGATTGCGCCCCTGGCGTTCTTTGGTTGCCGGTTTCTTAACCCTTTTTAACTTTACACCCAGCTCAGGCACCATAAATTCACCACAGGAGCGTGGTTTTAAATGACGTTGTGCCTGATGGCCGAGAGACACCAGTACGGCTTTTACATCTGATTTTGAAACACCCGTCGCCTCCGCAATTTCTGCGATGATCTGGGCTTTAGTCTGACGATCCTTGACTGCTGTTAGCTTCGCTTCTGCCATGATATCCCCTTGCAAGTCTGCAAATATAATGATGATTAGAGTGAATTATTGCCCGGTATTTTTACCCATCTACCGTTTTCTGTTACTGATCAGGATGCTTGATTCTTGCCACTATCTGCTTTTTATTCTTTGCACGGGCTATATTACGACGTGTTGAGTCGTTGTTCTACAGCTATATAGCTCTTCGCTTATAATTTTTTTGATCTAAAACACGAAAGGGTAATGCCATGAAAACATCCAGTAAGACCTTCAGCATTCTCAGCATTTCAATCTGGCTGCTACTTCCACATCTAGCCCAGGCAGAGACGCTGCAGGGAAACGCCGGCGCGGTCCTGACCGCCGATCACCGCGAGGAGCCCAATATCAAGCGTGATGTCTATCGCCATCCACTGCAGACACTGGATTTTCTTGGCCTTAAAGCCGGTATGACGGTACTGGAAATATGGCCCGGCAAAGGCTGGTATACAGAGATTCTCGCACCATTGACGCGTGACAATAATATTTTATACGTCGCAGGGTTTGCCATGACAGCAGAGCGCAGTCCGGCCTGGCGGAAGAATCTGCAGACCGATTTTGCCAATAAACTGGCAGCACGACCGGACGTCTATGATCATGTCGTTGTAACTGAATTATCCGTTCCGGAAAGAACCACCATCGCTCCGCCCGGCACGGTCGACCTGCTCCTCACCTTTCGCAATGTGCATAACTGGATGAAGGGTGATTATGCCGAGGGTATGCTTCAGGTGTTCCGCCGTGCTATCAAAAGCGGCGGTATACTTGGCATCGTGGAGCACCGTGCACGCCCCGGAACCTCGATAGACGAGATGATCAAGACGGGTTATGTGACCGAAGCGCATGTAATTAAACTGGCCGAGGATGCCGGTTTTGAGCTGCAGGCAAAAAGCGAGATCAACGCTAATCCACTGGATAGTACAAATCACCCAGCCGGCGTCTGGAGTCTCCCACCAACGCTGCGAGTCTGTAAAAAAATAGAACAAGCGGAGGAAGCTCAGGCCTGCGAGCAGAAATACCGTGCGATTGGAGAATCCGATCGAATGACCCTGCGCTTCAGAAAAAAATAACTTTTCCCCCACGAACAGCCACAGGAAACGAGTTTATGAACCAGGTGATTGAGCTACTCAAGTCACATCGATCGATACGAAAATTTACGCAAGAAAAAATTGATCAGGCCGTTATTGAAGAATTGATTATCGCAGGACAGAGCGCCTCGACCTCCAGTTTTATTCAGGCCTGCACCGTGATTCAGGTTAATGATGCAACTAAACGCCGGGACATCGCCCACTTCGCGGGAGATCAGGCCTACATTGAACAGGCCGCTGTATTTCTGGTGTTCTGCGCCGATATGAAACGGCACCAGCTCGCCTGTGCACTGCATGACGCTGAAATGCAGTCCGGTTTTACCGAACAGTTTATTACAGCCACCGTCGACTGTGCCCTGTTCGCACAGAATGTGGTGACGGGTGCCGAGTCACTGGGACTCGGTACGGTCTATATCGGTGGGATCCGAAATCGTATTGCAGAGGTCTCGGAGACGCTTGAATTACCGGATCTGGTCTACCCCGTATTCGGCCTCTGTCTCGGTTACCCGGCGCAGTCACCGGAAACCAAACCACGCCTGCCCCTGCCCGTGGTTTTGAAACAGGATGTGTATAACGACCAGAACGATGCCGAGACCATGCAGGACTATGACGAACAGGTCAGCGCCTATTATCAAAGTCGTACCGGGGGCAAAAAGAGTATGACCTGGACAGGTCAGATAGCGGGCATGCTGGAGAAAGAATCGCGTCCCCACATGCGTGAATTTTTACTCAGGAAAGGTTTCCTGCTGCGCTAGCCAGCTAGACTGCGCACAAATCAGCCGGGTGTCAGGTCGTAACCTGACACCCGGTCAATTCAGTCTTCGTTTTCGCTGGTGATAAATAACCAGGTATCAAGCACGGTATCGGGATTCAGCGACATACTTTCTATGCCCTGCTCCAGCAGCCACTTGGCCAGATCCGGATGATCGGAAGGCCCCTGTCCGCAGATGCCGACGTACTTACCCGCTTTACGGCAGGCCTGTATGGCGCGACTCAACATGAATTTCACCGCTTCATCGCGTTCATCGAACAGGTCCGATACCAGTGCGGAATCACGATCCAGCCCCAGGGTTAGCTGGGTCAGATCATTGGAACCAATCGAGAAACCATCGAAATATTCGAGGAACTGATCGGCCAGAATGGCGTTACTCGGAATCTCACACATCATGATCAATTTAAGATCATTCTCACCGCGTTTTAGACCGTATTTGGCCAACAGCTCGGTGACCTTCTGCGCCTCAGTCAGGGTTCGCACAAACGGCACCATCACCCAGATATTTTTCAGGCCCATCTCGTCACGCACATAACGCAGCGCACGACATTCCAGTTCAAAACAGGGTTCAAATGACTCGGACAGATAACGTGAGGTTCCACGGAAACCGATCATCGGATTTTCTTCATTCGGTTCGTACAGCTCTCCGCCGATCAGATTGGCGTATTCATTCGATTTGAAATCCGACAGACGCACGATGACCGGGTTAGGCGCAAAGGCAGCACCCAGGGTTGAAACACCTTCAATGATCTTCTGCACATAGAACTCCACCGGATCACCATAAGGTCGAATGCGCTGCTCTACTGTGGCTTTGAGTGGTCCCGGCAGGGAATCGAATTCGAGTAGTGCCTGTGGGTGAATGCCAATCTTGTTGTTAATGATGAATTCCAGCCGCGCCAGTCCGACACCTGCATTGGGGATACTGGCGAATGACATGGCCTTTCCGGGATTACCCACATTCATCATGATCTTGAGTGGTGCGGGAGGCATGTTATCCAGCTCGGCGCGAGAGATTTCAAAATCCAGCAGGCCCTCATAGATAAAGCCGGATTCACCCTCAGCACAGGAGACCGTGACATCGGTACCGGCCTGAATTTTATCCGTTGCATCACCACAGCCCACGACCGCAGGCACACCCAGTTCACGCGCGATGATTGCCGCATGACAGGTACGTCCACCACGGTTGGTCACAATCGCAGAGGCGCGCTTCATCACCGGTTCCCAATCCGGGTCGGTCATGCCTGTCACCAGCACATCACCATCTTCCAGGGTATCCATCTGATCCAGACGGGTCAGAATTCTGGCCTTACCGGAACCGATACGCTGACCGATAGCGGCGCCCTGTGTGATGATGTCACTGTGCTGCTTGAGCAGATAACGCTCGATGACCTGTGAACTCTCGCGACTGCGCACCGTCTCGGGACGTGCCTGTACGATATAGGCTTTCTGATCCTCACCGTCGACGGCCCATTCGATATCCATCGGACAACCGTAATGCTTTTCGATGATCATCGCCTGACGACCGAGTTCTTCCAGTTGCTCGTCCTTCAGACAGAACAGGCCGGCCTCTTGCTCGGACACATCCACAGTTTTCACCAGCTCATCCGAAGCCGGATCCGTTTCGTAGATCATTTTGATTAATTTGCTACCCGCATTACGACTCAGCACAGCGGGTTTGCCAGCCGCCAAAGCGGGTTTGTAGACATAGTATTCGTCCGGGTTGACCGCACCCTGCACGACAGTCTCACCCAGTCCGTAGCTGGCGGTGATGAATACCGCATCGTCAAAACCAGACTCTGTATCAAGGGTGAACATCACACCACTGGTGCCAATGTCACTGCGCACCATGCGTTGCAGACCGGCTGAAAGCGCCACGTCATCATGGGCAAAATCCTTATGCACGCGATAGGAAATAGCGCGGTCATTATACAGGGAGGCAAATACCTCTTTTACCTTGAGCAGCACGTTGTCGATACCGGTCACATTCAGGAAGGTCTCCTGCTGGCCGGCAAATGAGGCATCAGGCAGGTCTTCGGCGGTAGCCGATGAACGTACAGCAACGGAGGCATCTGCCCCGGTATCCAGTTGCATGCTCGCATAGGCATCCCGAATCGACTGTTCCAGCTCTGGCTGAAACGGTGCGTCGATCACCATCTGACGGATCTCCTTACCGGCTGCGGCCAGGGCATTCACATCGGATACGTCCAGTTTGGCCAGACGATCCTGAATCTTTTCGCGGATGTCGTTGTGCTTGAGGAAGTCCCAATAAGCCTGTGCTGTGGTCGCATAGCCACCCGGCACGCTCACTCCAGCGCCAGCCAGATTGCTGATCATTTCTCCCAGCGATGCGTTCTTGCCACCGACGGTCCCAACATCGCCCATACCCAGATTTTCCAGCGGGGCTATGTATACGTTAGAGACTTTTTGGTCCATAGGTATTTACCTGTTTCTTTAAGTTGAATTCTGTTGTCATCAATGGATCATCAGGCGCTTCGCCTTGACGATCTTGACGGATATTTCTTCAATCGAGGTGAGCGTCGACTCGACCACCGGGATGTGATTATCGCGAAAGATTTTTTCTGCCTTGGCAACTTCCTTGATACAGTTTTCCATCGAGGCGTACTCGGTATCAGGCCTGCGCTTCTGTCGAATTTCACTCAGCTGTTGCGGTTTAATGGTCAGCCCCATCAGCTTCTCTTTCTGCTTATGCAGAAAATCCGGCAGATACTCGTGATCCAGGTCATCCATGGTTAGCGGGTAATTGGCCGCCTTGATCGAATAATGCATCGATAGATACAGGCAGGTAGGTGTCTTTGCACAACGAGAAACACCGACCAGAATCACCTCCGCATTGGCATAATCATTAATGCTGATACCGTCATCATTCTTGATCGTAAAGTCGATCGCATCCACCCGACGATGATATTGCGCCTCACCATAACCCTCGTGGGTCATACCCATATTATGTGATGACTGGGTCTGCAAACTCTCTTCCAGGGGAACGATGAAGGTCTTGAAAAGGTCTATCACACAGGCGTTTGTGGCAGCGAGAATGTCCTGCATTTTCTCGCCAACCAGGGTGCTGAACACCAGTGGCTGGACACGAAATTTACTGGTTGCCTTGACGATTTCTTCGGCCACCAGCTCTGCCTCTTCCTCGGTACTGATGAAGGGGAAGTAAAAATAGCCGAACTCAAAACCCTCGAACTGGGTCAGCAGGCTCTGACCGATGGACTCGGCAGTCTTGCCGGTTCGATCAGAGACAAAAAATACGGGTCTGAAAACAGAGCTACGTTTCATAGGCTATCAATTCGGTTATGCATCAGGTTCATGGATTCTGTACTCACCTCCGATGAGGAGAGTCCGCGCATCAATTATCTAGTCTTCAGGTCCAGGCCTGTTGATTCTGGTATTCGAACCTGTGTTTGCAACCTCACCCAAAAAAACGGGAGATGCTATGTAACATATTGCCTACAGCGCGGGCAATTATACGATACGATTTTGCTGCAGTGCAACACTGCGTACCAGGTCGACTCACTTTCGGAGAAATTAATAGATCAACAGGTGGATTGCCCCCCGGAACACCACGCCAAGCAAAGCGCCATAGATCGCGTAGCGAATCACCGCATGCACGCGGTCCCCCAGACTGGCGTAAAGCGCCACACCCAGCAGATCCAGTGGGTTAGTGACGAATCCGGCCATGCGATTCAGGTCTGTCGCCGTGATCAGGCCCTGATTCATCAGGTCCAGCGTTACCCCCATAAAGGCGGTACCGCCGGCTATGAATTTCGTCACAATAGGCAAAACAGTGGCTTCGGGTAGTCCCAACAGACCCAATAGCGGGGCCAGGATCAGGCTGATCCATTCGATCATCCCGCTTTGTTTCAGCACATTGACCAGAAAGATGGCCAGAATCAGCATCGGAATCATGCCCAGCACGATTGTCAGGCCTTCCTGACCGCCCTCGGTGAGAATCTGTACCGTACTGCGCTGTTTCCCGGATTCCTTATTCTCAACGGTAATCTCATCAACAACGATCTCTTCCAACTGTCTGGTCAGCACATAATAGGTGAACGAGGCTGCCAGCAAACCGCCCAGCACCGATGTGATCAATACCGTGGCCAGATCGAGTCCCACCGCCGCCAGCGGAAACGTCGCATTCGCCTGGGACATGCACAACAGCATCGCCAGCGTCGAGGCGAGATAACGTTTCGACTGGTTACTCTTATCCATCAGGCTGATCGAGGCCATCGGTGCGGCGAAGCTGACAAACAGCAACTTGATCATCACAAACAGGCCAATACCCGGTATGCCAAAGTGTCTTGTGAGCGGTGCAAGGCGATTGGAAATCCACGCCAGCACGCCTTTGGCATCGAGGAGTTTCATCAACGCCAGCATGATGACCATGATGGGCAACAGGATATACAGCGCCATATCTAGCGCGCTACGCCCCGAGGTGAGAATGACGTCGATGATTTGATCCACTGGATTTCCCGCTGAATTAAGCTGTCTGGAGGACTTATCAGGCCTCGGTCTGTATGTATCTGGGCAGAGTGTTTCTGTAAATACGGTCTGCTAAGATGCACCGATTTATCGGATACCTGTGTATGCAGAACATAGCACTAATGGATCTGACGCTCGGTTTCATACCCGTCATGATCACACTGGCGATCATTCTACACTGGTCACTGTCAGTGAAAACCGCCCTGCTCGCCATCCTGCGCATGTTAATCCAGTTGCTGCTCATCGGCTATGCACTGAACTTTATATTCACCAACGACGAACCCGCGATTATCGTATTAGTCCTGAGCCTGATGCTGTTCGCAGCCAGCTGGATTTCACTCAACTCAATTCCACAGGCCAGTCGAGCATTGTTTCTCTACAGCCTCACCGCAATCAGCGTCGGAGGTGTATTTACCCTTGCAATCACCACACAGGGTGTACTGCACCTCTCTCCCTGGTACTCACCACAGGTGATTATTCCCATCGCAGGTATGATATTTTCAAACTCCATGACCAGCATCACGCTGGCAGCAGAACGTTTTTACAGTGAATACAAACACCAGCAGGACTACACCCGTAGCCGCAATACCGCCTATCAAACGGCCCTGATACCCGTATTAAATTCTCTGTTAGCTGTGGGGCTGGTCTCCCTGCCCGGCATGATGACCGGCCAGATCCTGTCCGGTGTTTCACCGCTGATCGCGGCCCGTTATCAGATTATGGTGATGCTCATGATCCTTGGATCAACAGGCATCTCAACGGCGATTTTTTTACTCTTGTTGAAGCGTGAGATAAGACATGGATAATTGGTGGAAGGCTCATATTACTTATTAGTGGTCTGTCACCCTATTACTCAACAAATACCGTGCATGGCATGAGTATGGCTCATGCTTTTTTTCCAATGATTTCGTGGACCATTTTGGGACGGGGATATTTTTTCTTTGGTTGTTGTAGTTTGTGGTAAGGAAAATTTCAGGACCGGATCAGCAGGCCATCAAATTTTCTTGATCCTATTTAATACGTAAGCCGGTTTAAGGTTCAAAGCCCAGCATCCATGGCACTAAAGAAGACTTCTTCCGGTGAACTGTAGAAAACACATCGACCTCTGAGCCTGTATACAGCTAAAAACATAGGTCTTACTTTAATATTTAGAGTAGTCAGACTGACGAAAAAAAACCCACCGGAGTGGGTTTTCATAGGGTAGTTCTAGTACTTTGTTAGCAGGCTTTACGACGCTTTCTAATGCCCATACCTGCCAGTCCGAGACCAAGAAGCAACAGGCTAGTTGGTTCTGGTACGGCGTTAGTTTGCGTGAAGCTGCCATCCAGGTTGCCTTCCCTGACGAATAACAGGCTGGTGTCACCGCTGACGGACAGCGTATAAGGATTCGAGGGCCCCTCAGGATTAAAGTGGCTAAAGCCAACTTCGGTGTTAGGTACTGCGAATTCACCGTTAATAACAGCATAAACACCTACATTGAGAAAAATGCTAATGAGGGAGTTTAAGCCTGGGCCACCATCGTCGTTATTAACAATGAAGGCTCCGAGGATACCGCTGGCAGTAGCAAAACGCAGATTCATTTCCGGGTCATCGGTTGACGACAGAGCAATTTCAATTGTACCGGCTGTGTTGACGGAGAAATAAGTGTGATCGAGAGTTGCGTTTGTCCCGTCACTTTCTATGGCCCCGGTACTGATAAATCCGGCATTTGCTCCTGTAGAGATGAGTAGTAGTGCCATGCTGGCAACGAAACTCTTAATTTTCATTCTGCTCTCCTTAATTATCCATAATGCCTTATCTGTTTGTACTAGCTAGCAAATTACAGGCCATTCAAGAATATCCTTGCTATTCAATGACATGTGTCATTGAATATATGTGGTTGTAAAATATATTGACGATCATCTGATTATTAATCCACATTTTAGAACTCAGAAAACACCTGGACAGACAATAAACACGTACTAAAACAGTGAGTTGTGTGTTTTATGCTGGGGTGAGTCTAACTGTAAAAATTATTGACAGACGTAAATCCCCCATAAATAATGCCTAAAAGCAGGGTTAGGCAACCATCTCCAGTTTTTGTATGGAGGGGTGATTCCACCGATACTCTGCTGGGTGTTTAACTATATTTGCACGCACTGGATTTCCCGCTGAATTAAGCTGTCTGGAGGACTTATCAGGCCTCGGTCTGTATGTGTCTGGACAGAGTGTTTCCGTAAATACGGTCTGCTGGGATGTACCGATTTCGGATACCTGTGTATGCAGAACATAGCACAAATGGATCTGACGCTCGGCTTCATACCCGTCATAATGACCGGCCAGATCCTGTCCGGTGTTTCACCGCTGATCGCGACCCGTTATCAGATCATGGTGATGCTCATGATCCTTGGATCAACCGGCATCTCAACGGCGATTTTTTTACTCTTGTTGAAGCGG
>JBFIID010000028.1:0-14986 GCA_041601415.1 Gammaproteobacteria bacterium | reverse complement strand
GGGCGCCGTGCATCTGGAATTACCAGAGGATGTTGCCGCCGAAACGACTCACACGACGCCCCTCTCGATCCATAAGGTGCGCCGGGCTGATGCCAATGATAAGGCCATTGATGAAGCCATTGAGCGCATGGAAAAAGCCAAAGCCCCATTGATTCTGGTCGGTGCAGGCGCCAATCGACGCCTGATTTCCAACCGCCTGCTAAAACTCATCGAGGCATCGGGCATTCCCTTCTTCAATACGCAAATGGGCAAGGGTGTCATCCCTGAAGACCATCCCCTGTTCATTGGTACCGCCGCCCTGTCTGACAACGACTACCTGCATTGCGCCATCGATAAAGCCGACTTGATCATTAATATCGGTCACGATGTGGTCGAGAAGCCCCCCTTCTTTATGAAGCGGGGTGGTACCAAGGTGATACATATCAACTTCGTGCCGGCGATAGTTGATGAGGTTTATTTCCCTCAACTTGAGGTCGTCGGTGATATCGCAAACGCACTCTGGCAGATTCAGGAACGCCTGAAGCCAAGCAAGGACTGGGACTTTGGTTACTTCATGAAGGTCAAAGCTGCGGTAGATGCCAAGGTTCGGGAGCGAGCAGACTCCGACACGTTCCCTATGATCCCCCAGCGTGTGGTAGCCGATGTCCGGGAGGCGCTGCGCCCGCAGGACATCATTGCCCTCGACAATGGCGTGTATAAGGTCTGGTTTGCACGTAATTACCCGGCGCTTGCGCCGAACACGGTGCTGCTGGACAACGCACTGGCAACCATGGGTGCCGGTCTGCCATCCGCAATGGCCGCAAAAATGGTCTACCCCGATCGTAATGTTGTCGCCATTTGCGGTGATGGTGGTTTCATGATGAACAGCCAGGAAATTGAAACCGCCGTGCGCCTGAATATGGATCTGATCGTCCTGATTCTGAACGACAGTTCCTACGGCATGATCAAATGGAAACAGGATGCGATGGGCTTCGATAACTGGGGGCTCGATTTCAATAACCCGGACTTTGTGAAATATGCGGAAGCCTATGGTGCCCATGGGCATCGGGTCAGCTCCACAGAGTCCTTCATGCCGCTATTGAAGAAATGTACCGAAACACCCGGCGTACACCTCATCGATCTTCCGATCGAATATTCTGAAAATGCACGTGTACTGACCCTGGAGCTGAAACATAAGACCAGTATCGTTTAGCAGACCAGTGGCGTGTGAGGTCAAACAACGAATAGCCAGCAGAGACAGAGATTATGAGCAGCAGTGAACAATATCCAATCTATGTGGCAGGCGAGTTTAAAAACTCTGGTACCAAACTGGAAGTAACGAGCCCGTACAGTGGTGAGGTGGTGTATCAGACCTGGATGGCAGGTGGTGCGGAATTTGAGGCCTCGGTACTGGCTGCGCAGGCGGTACAGCAAGAAATGCAGGCGCTGCCGATCTTCACCCGTTACGAGATCCTGATGCAGATCTCTGAAGCAATTAAGGCTCGCCGGGATGAATTTGGAACGATCCTGGCGCGGGAATCGGGTAAACCGATGAAAACCAGCCTGATCGAGGCGGATCGCGCAGCCCAGGTCTTCCTGGTCGCCGCAGAAGAGGCGAAACGACTACCCGGGGAGACCATGAGCATCGACTGGCATCCTGCAGGCGTCAACAAGGAAGCCATCGTCAAGTATTTCCCGGTGGGTCTGGTAGCAGGCATTGCACCGTTTAATTTTCCGCTTAACCTGTTTGTTCATAAGGTGGCACCAGCGATCGCCGCTGGCTGTCCTATTATTCTCAAACCCGCTTCTGCAACCCCGATCTCAGCCCTGCTGCTAGCGCAACTGATCAACGATACCGCTTTGCCAAAAGGCGCTGTTTCGGTATTACCGATGGATCGTGCTACCGGCAACCGGCTGGTCACCGATGAGCGTTTTGCCCTGTTGAGCTTTACTGGATCACCCGATGTGGGCTGGGAAATGAAGAAAAATGCCGGCAAGAAGAAACTGGTGCTCGAGCTGGGGGGCAATGCCGGTCTGATTGTCGATAAAGATGCCGACCTGGAACGCGCCGTCAGCAAGGCGGTACTCGGGGCCTTCTCTTTTGCTGGCCAGACCTGCATTCATACCCAGCGCATCTATATAGAGAGCAGTATCTTCGAAGAATTCTCCACACGTTTCTGTGCTGCGGTGGCACAACTGAAGATCGGTGATCCCGAAGATCCCGGTACCGACATGTCCGCCATGATCGATGAGAAGAATGCCCAACGGATCGAGGCATGGGTGAACGAGGCGGTCGCCGAGGGCGCCAAAGTCCTGCACGGTGGCAAGCGTAAAGGCACATTCTATGACCCAACCGTACTGACAAACACCAGCGAAAACATGAAAGTTAGCTGTCTTGAGGCGTTTGCGCCCATCGTACTGCTGGAACCCTTTAGTGATTTTGATCAGGCGCTGGAATCGGTCAACCGTTCTATCTTCGGACTGCAGGCAGGTGTCTTCACCAATAATCACCGGCACGTCCACGCCGCCTTTAATCGACTGCATGTCGGCGGTTTAATCATCAATGATGTACCGACCTTCCGTGCCGATCACATGCCATACGGCGGGGTAAAAGACTCCGGCATCGGCCGGGAAGGCCCCAAATACGCGATTATCGACATGATGGAACCACGCGTTCTGGTCATCGATCACAGCTAGTTTTACAGCTCCCTGCACAATGTTCGTCGCATCCTGCCTTCAGGCTCAGCGCTGATGCGCGGTGTTCTCAGTGTTTTTCTGCTAGT
The DNA here is from genome assembly GCA_041601415.1 of Gammaproteobacteria bacterium. GTDB lineage: Bacteria > Pseudomonadota > Gammaproteobacteria > JBFIID01 > JBFIID01 > JBFIID01. The sequence goes on along the minus strand of JBFIID010000028.1, from coordinate 12,224 downwards.
CTAGCCGCCATAACCTTTAGTCTTTCTGTAGCGTAGCAGTCTCCCGCATAGGTTCTAATACCCCTCAAACTCGCATAAAATAGCGCCCTTTTTTATTTATTAACGCAATCTGGAAACCTGAATGACCGACTATACCGAAGCCCACGGATTAAGAATTGCCAAGCCCCTGTTCGATTTACTGCGTGATCAGATCGCACCTGGTACCGGTGTCGAAGCCGATGAGTTCTGGAAGACTCTGAAGAATATCGTTGATGAACTCGGCCCCTTAAATCGCGAACTGCTGAACAAGCGTGATGAGATACAGGCCAAAATAGATGCCTGGCACAAGGCGAACCCTGCACCGATTGATGCCGCCGCCTACAAAGAATTCCTGCTGGAAATCGGTTATTTGCTACCAGAGGGTGAACCCTTCCAGATCAGTACCGCGAATGTAGATGATGAAATCACCTCTATCGCTGGTTCACAGCTGGTGGTGCCGGTGGATAATTCCCGCTATGCACTGAATGCCGCCAACGCCCGCTGGGGCAGCCTGTATGAAGCACTGTACGGTACCGATGTGATCCCGGAAAATCAGGGCTGTAAACGCACCAGCAAGTATAACCCGGTGCGCGGCGCTCAGGTAATCAAGTACGCACGTGACTTTCTGGACCGTACCGTCCCGTTGGCCATCGGCAGCCACAGCTACGTGGTCAAGTACAAGGTCAAATCCGGCAAGCTAATCGGCGTCATGGGTGATGGCACCGAAACAGGAATGGGCAAGCGTGAACGCTTCGTCGGTTACACAGGCGATCCGGAATCTCCCGATAGCATTCTGTTCGGACACAATCATCTGCATATCGAACTGAAAATTGGTAAGGGATTCTATATCGGCCGCGGTGACCTGGCGCACGTCTATGATATTGAACTGGAGTCTGCCGTCAGCACCATCATGGACTGCGAAGATTCTGTCTCTGCTGTCGATGCCGATGACAAACACCGTGTTTACAGCAACTGGCTGGGGCTGATGAATGGCAGCCTGTCGCGCACCATGGAAAAGAACGGCGAGACCATCACCCGCAGCCTCAACCAGGACCGCGTCTACACCGCGCCAAATGGTAGCGAATTTACCCTGCCAGGACGCAGCCTGATGTTTGTACGAAATGTTGGCATCCATATGTATACCGATGCCGTCACCACTGCCGATGGTGAAGAAGTTCCGGAGGGCTTTCTCGATGCGATGTTCACCATCCTCACCGCCAAACACGATCTGCTGGGCAATAGCAGCCGTAAAAACAGCCGCACAGGAAGCATCTATATCGTAAAACCGAAGCTCCACGGCCCGGATGAAGTGGCGTCGGTGATCTCACTGTTTGAACGTATTGAAGATGCCTTTGGTCTGGAAAGGAATACGGTGAAAATCGGCATGATGGATGAGGAACGCCGCACCACCATTAATCTGAAAGAATGTATTCGTAAGGCCTCTCAACGACTGGTCTTCATTAACACCGGATTTCTGGATCGCACCGGCGACGAAATCCATACCAGCATGGAGGCTGGTCCCGTTTTACCCAAAGGCAGTATGAAACATGCAGAATGGTTGCTGGCCTATGAAGACTGGAATGTCGATGTTGGCCTGGAGTGTGGTCTACGCGAGCACGCACAAATCGGCAAAGGCATGTGGGCAGCGCCGGACAACATGGCCGAGATGATGGAAATCAAAATCACCCACCCGCGTTCTGGCGCAAACTCTGCCTGGGTTCCCTCACCGGTCGCTGCAACGCTGCATTCCATGCACTACCATCGGGTTAACGTAGCAAGCAGACAGCGTGAGTTGATGCAGGTACCACGCGCTAACCTGGATGATATCCTGTCGATTCCTGTGATGCAGAACGTCACCCTGAGTGATGCGGAAATTCGCACCGAACTGGAAAACAATGCGCAGGGAATTCTGGGCTATGTCGTACGCTGGATCGATCAGGGTGTCGGTTGTTCAAAGGTCCCGGACATCCACAACACGGCACTGATGGAAGACCGCGCGACCCTGCGCATCTCCAGCCAGCATATCGCTAACTGGTTACATCATGGACTGATCGAGCGTGAACAGGTTATTGAGGTCTTCAAGAAAATGGCAGCGGTGGTTGATCATCAGAACGCCAACGACCCGTTGTATCGTAATATGGCCGATGACTTTGATGGCAATATTGCCTTCCAGGCTGCGCTGGATCTGGTCTTTACCGGGGTTGAACAGGCCAATGGATATACCGAACCTGTATTGACTGCCAGACGCCGTGAGTTGAAGGCTTCTCTGTAATCCCCCCCAGATAACCGGGATTATCAGGTTATCACTCAAGCCACTTCGCTAACGCGAAGTGGCTTTTTTTTATCCTCGGAAAAACCTGCTGAATCTGATTAATGTGGCATCCGCGGTCTTGGCACATTGATCCGCTGAATCGACTGCATAGAGCGCATCAGGTTATTGATGGTTTGCAGACGCATACGTCTTGGCGGTGATGGTGGGCTGAATTCGTCCGGAATTTCTGTGCCATAACCGGGTTCATCGATCGAGACTGAACCAAACTCATTCGATACGTCTATGCCGGTTTTCGCACCGGGCTCTTCTGGTTCCATAAGGATGATTGTCGCCGAATTCGCGCTGACTTCACCCACGACATGGGTACCACGAATACCAATTGTTGCAACCGAGGTTGAGACCCGCATGCCCCGTGGTTTTTTCTTCGCTATGAGGCCGGAGAAGAAGCGGAATGTACCCTTCAATAATTTCACCGCCACGGAATCATCTTCAGCGGTTTTGTTGAAGGTAAACTTGCTCGCCTTCAAACTCGCATCCGGCCCCAGTTCAAATCGTGAGTTGTCCTTGAGCAATAGCTTAATTGACGATTTCTCACCGGTCGAAATCACATCGCTTTGATAGATCGGCGAACCTTTCCTCAGCACTCTGGTTCTCTGTCTGTCGGAGGTGGCTGAGGCCGTGCCGTTGAGTTCTTTGACAACACCAATACCTGCCGCAGCAAGGGTAGACTGTGAGAAACACAGACTTAATAGTGGAAGCAGGAAACATACGCCGAGTCGTTTGCAGAGTAATCGCATCATATTCTCTTCTAATTGAGTGAAAACGGAGAGTTACACTTTCTGAAAAACCTTATCGGTCATATTAGTTCATAACTTGATAGATTTCAGATCGACAGATGTTAATTTTGAGCACTGTTTAACCGATAAGTTCGCTACACCCTGCCACATCCAGGTGTCCTTTTTTCATGTGAAGCACAAAAACCTCCCGAAAGACCCCGAATCAGCATGACTCTGAATCACCGAATGACTTAATATGCAGGCTTCATCACCAGGATCAATTTACAGTAGCACCATGTTCAAATTAGCCGCCCTCGGTTCAATTCGCCCGCCTTTTTTAGTCCTCACACCCGCCTGCATTTTAACCGGCATCGGCACGGCGGCCTTGAGTGGTAGTACTATCAGTGCGCTTCAGGGAGCACTGGTTCTGTTATGTGGCCTGCTCGCTCACATCAGTGTCAATGCCATCAACGAGTATCAGGACTTTTCCAGTGGCCTTGACCTGCAAACGGAGAGGACAGCTTTTAGCGGTGGCAGCGGTACATTACCGGCACAACCCGAGCTTGCCCTATCGGTCAGACGTATTGCGTATTTAAGTCTACTTGCTACGGTTGTCACTGGACTGTTTATTGCCCGTCAGCAACTTCTCGCCGCTATTCCCCTGGGGCTGGTCGGGATCGTTCTGATTATCACCTACACGCGTCACCTCAATCGCTCTGCCCTGTTATGCCTGATCAGCCCCGGCCTGGCCTTTGGCCCACTGTTTATCATTGGCACCGATCTTGTGCTCGGTGGTGCATACAGCCTGCTGGCGGTGATCGCGTCACTACCGGTGTTTTTTCTGGTCAATAATCTGCTGTTGTTAAATCAATACCCGGATATCAAGCCAGACACACAGGTCGGGAGACGACATTTCCCCATTCGTTTCGGCGTTCATGCCTCCAATTATGTATTCCTTCTGTTCAGTCTTCTCGCCTATGGCATCATTCCGCTGGCAGTAATAAACGGCTACTTTCCCTCGCTGAGTCTGATCGCCCTGTTGCCTGCCGTGTTTTCACTGTACGCCGCATACGGCGCTTTTAGATATGCAGAAAACATCGGCAGGAAGCCTGTATTTCTGGCCGCCAATGTCGCTGCCAGCATCATCACCCCCGCACTGCTGGGCATCTCTTTCCTTAGCGCCTGAGACTAATACCTGAAGTAATTAAGCCGATCCCCTGATCAACTAAAAATGCTGTATCGCAGCATTTGGTGACAGGCGTTCCGGAATCCCGTCGGTGAAAAAAGTCTCGCTGTCGTGCGACCGGAAATGCAACTCTGCTATCTCGCTGAGGATGTGTATACTTAATCGACGGGGCATTCTATTCACCCGTCGCAGGCGCATTAAGACTGGCAATATTCTCAGCAGTATTGAGTCTTTGGGGTTCACACCAGCGCTGATGTTCATTCTAATTACAATACGCACCGACTAAGGACGAGAGCTATGATGAAAAAAATATCCATAAAATCACTGTTTGTCGCTCTGGCAACTCTGTGTCTGCTTTCAGGCTCCGCGCTGGCAGCTGATAAGGTCTATAAACTGAAACTTGCCGAAACCTGGCCACCAAATTTTCCGATCTTTGGTGATGCCACCAAGAACATGGTGAAGATGGCCGAAGAAATGTCGAATGGCCGTCTGCAAATCCGCATCGACTCCAAGAACAAGCATAAGGCACCACTCGGTATCTTCGACATGGTCAAGGCCGGCCAGTACGACATGGGGCACTCAGCCTCCTACTACTGGAAGGGCAAGGATCCAAACACTCTGTTCTTCACATCAATGCCCTTCGGCATGACCGCACCCGAACAATATGCCTGGTTCTATTACGGCGGTGGTATGGAGTTGATGAAGGAAGTCTATGACAAACACAATATGCTCTCCTTCCCCGGCGGTAACACCGGCAATCAGATGGGAGGCTGGTTCCGCAAGGAAATCAATTCTATCGAAGACATTCAGGGCCTGAAGATGCGTATCCCTGGTTTTGCGGGTGAGGTGTTCGCCAAGGTCGGTGCCAAACCTACCAATATTCCGCCGGGTGAGCTGTATACCGCACTGGAAAGAAATACCATCGACGCACTGGAGTGGGTAGGCCCATCTCTGGATCTACGCATGGGCTTTCATAAAATTGCCCCGTACTACTACACCGGCTGGCATGAACCTGCGACTGAACTACAGTTCATGATCAATAAGAAAGTCTGGGCCAAACTGCCCAAAGATCTACAGGAAATTCTGCGTGTAGCAATGCGTACCGCCGCCTATGATATGTATATCGAGTCCTACCACGCCAGCGCAGAAAACTGGGCGACGATGAAGACCGAGTACCCTAATATCAAAGTAAAATCCTTCCCCAAAAGCGTTATCGACGCGATGAAAAAAGCCAATCAGGAACTCCTCGATGAACGTGCCGCCACTGATCCGGTCGCAAAGAAAATCATCGAATCACAGGCGAATTACATGAACAAGTCCAGGGTCTGGACAGAGATATCAGACAAGGCATATCTGGATACCACATCTAACTAAACACGCCACATTACGACCGGTAGTCATCGCTGCCGGTCGTATTAAACGGATCACACAGTATGTTTCTCCTAACGCTGGAAAAATACATCAATCGTTTTTCGGATCTGCTGGGTCTGCTCGCAGCGGTACTAATGATTCTTCTGGTGTTCAATGTCTTTTTCGATGTCGTGATGCGCTACGCATTCAACGATGTCTCTATCGGCATGCAGGAAATGGAATGGCATCTGTTCGCCAGCCTGTTCATGCTGGGTGTCCCCTACGCCCTGCGCTGTGAGGGGCATGTCCGTGTCGATGTCATCTACGAAACCCTGTCGCAGAAAAAAAAGGCCATCATCGATATTTTCGGCACCCTGGTGCTGCTGCTGCCCTTTACCCTACTGGTCGGCTGGTATGGCCTGGATTTCGCCTATGAGGCCTACGACATCAACGAAGGATCGGGCGACCCCGGTGGCCTGCCCTATCGCTGGATCATCAAATCGGTAATTCCTTTCGCGTTCTTTTCAATGGCCATCAGCGGTGTTGGACTGTTGTTGAAATCGGTCAACACCTTACTCGGCTATCACGATCAGGACCCACCTGAGCCACACACATCCGGGAGACTGACATGATCGGTATCATTATGTTTGCGGTCGCCCTGTTGATGTTGTTACTGGGCTTTCCGGTCGCCTTTACCTTCGGTGGGGTGGCACTGTTGTTTGGTGTCTATGCAGAAGGCGTTGAACTGTTTGAATTCATGCCGTTTCGCGTGCAGAGCATCATGCAAAATACCGTGTTGATGGCGGTGCCCCTGTTTATCTTCATGGGGATTGTGCTGCAAAAAACGAATCTGGCCGAACAATTACTGGAATCCATGGGCAAACTGTTCGGTGGGGTGCGCGGTGGACTGGCCATCTCCACAGTCGTCGTCGGTGCAATGCTGGCCGCCTCAACTGGTGTGGTCGGTGCATCCGTGGTTGCCATGGGCCTGATTTCCCTGCCCGTCATGATGAAGTTTAATTATAAAAAATCTCTGGCCTGCGGCACCATTTGCGCGGCGGGAACACTTGGACAGATCATTCCACCCTCCATCATCCTGATTATCCTCGGAGAGGTACTCGGCATTCCGGTCGGCGACTTGTTCAAGGCCGCCGTCGGTCCGGGAGTAACTCTTATTGGTCTCTACATGGTTTACATCCTGTTCGTCAGCTGGCGCTCACCAGAGTCCGCTCCTGCCCTGCCCATGGATGACGATCTGGAACATAAGCATCAACAATACTGGCGCGCACTAAAGGCCATCCTGCCGCCTCTGGTTCTGATGCTGGTGGTTTTGGGCTCGATCTTCACCGGTATTGCCACCCCAACCGAATCTTCGGCACTGGGTGGCGTGGGCGCGCTAATCCTCGCTGCAATCTACGGACAGTTCAGCTGGAGGATGGTGTTTGAATCCGCCAGAGAAACAGTCAGCGTCACCGCTATGGTGTTTGCAATTCTGCTCGGTGCCACGGCCTTTTCCATGGCCTTCACCTACACCGGTGGCGATGCCATCGTTGAGGAAGTTCTATCCGAACTGCCGGGCGGCAGAATGGGCTTCCTGGTCCTCTCCATGCTGGCGATCCTGGCGCTTGGCTTTTTTATCGACTTTGTCGAGATCAGTTTTATCATCGTACCCATCCTGGCGCCGGTCGCCGATGCCTTCAACATCGCACCGCTGTGGTTCGCAATCCTGATCGCGATGAACCTGCAGACTTCGTTTCTGACCCCGCCCTTTGGCTTCAGTCTGTTTTATCTCAAGGGTGCCGCACCACCCGGGATTCGAACCGCAGATATTTACCGCGGCGTGATACCGTTTATTATCATCCAGGTGGCCGTGGTCTGCTCGATTCTGATCTTTCCGGGTTTCTACGGTCTGTCCTGATGTATGTGCTGCACTGCGTTCGAATTGAGCCGCACGCAAACCCAATCCGTCGTGTTCTACAGTTGATGAACTAAGCGGCGGGTTTCAAACGGATGAATTCAGGCATTGAATATGCGTTGCTCAGTCTCGTCTTCGCAGCCTGTAATGATGTGGTATTTAAACGTTACGCACTGAGCTCTCGTTCACGCGGGATGCTGGTGATGGGCATTGGACTGGTCTGGTTTTGTCTGCAGTATTCCAGTATCAGCCTGTTATCGACGAAGCTCATCACATTTTCCAGTTTTGATCAGCTAACACTCCGCTATGGTCTGGGCACCGGACTCTTGCTGACCGCGTCCAATCTACTGTTGCTGGAGAGCCTGAAACACATCAATATCAGCCTCGGCTCGACTATCTATCGTCTCAACACCATTGGCGTTGTTCTGTTATCACTGCTACTTCTGAATGAAAGCCTGCAATCAGGACAATGGCTCGGACTGCTGTTGGGAATACTTGCCGTGTTGATGCTTTATCACCGTGAAAACGCCGCTCAAATGCCGGTATATATTCTGCTCGCCATTGCGGCCTCTGTGTTGCGTGCCCTGTATGGCGTGTTCAGTAAACAGGGATTACAGTCCGGTGCCGATCTGGATCTGATGATCCTGGTCACCGCCTGTTGCTGGTTTTTTGGTGGTGCACTGTATGCCATTTTTCGAGAACGTCGCTTTAACATCACGTATAAAAAGATCCAGTATGCAATGCTCTCTGGCATTCTGGTTTATCTCATCGTGCAATGCCTGTTACTGGCGATTGAAACAGGACAGGCCAGTATTGTCATCCCGGTTGCCAACATGAGCTTCATTGTTGCACTGTTGCTGTCTGTATTGCTTGGTATGGAACGCATCACACTAAAAAAATCCGTTGCGACAGGCATCGCCGCATGCTCAATAGTGTTATTGTCGCTGTAAAAACGGATAGCACTGGAACAGGACTATGGCAAAAATCTTAATCGCCGGATGTGGCAATCTGGGTATGGCACTCGGCCAACAACTGGTGACTGATGGGCACCGGATCACCGGTCTGAAACGTAACCCTCCTGCTGATCTGGAAAACTTCACTTTCTATCAGGCCGATCTGGGCCAGCCGGAAAGCCTGCAGAAGCTCCCAACCGATTATGATCTGGTGTGTGTAATACTGAGTCCGGATGATCGATCGGAAGCGTGCTATCGCCGAACCTATGTCGATGGATTAAGCAACCTGCTCGCGCATTTTGAATCGACCACAAACAGCCCACCTTTTATCTATGTCTCATCAAGTAGTGTTTATGGGCAAAGGAAGGGTGAATGGGTCGATGAGCAATCCGTTACCCGTCCCGCCAGTTTTCGTGGCGAAATACTGCTGCAAGCAGAGGCACTGCTTGCGGCGAATTCGACGCGCAACACCGTATTACGTTTTTCCGGAATCTATACACAGCACAGTCAGTATCTACTGCGCCAGGCCGTTTCAGGCGCCGAAATTCAGTTTAGCCCGCCGTCCTACACAAACCGCATCCACCGTGATGACTGCGCAGGCGTACTGAAGCATATTGCACAAATGAAACTGGCCGGCCAGAGCACCGCTCCACTGTATCTCTGTACTGACGATGACCCGGCACCCATCTGGGAGGTGCTAAACTTCCTCGCAGAACGCGAGGGCGCAGTGTCGCCAACGCCAAAGCATATGAGTGCAGACGCCGATCAAAACAAACGCTGCAGCAATGCCCTGCTGAAACAAACGGGTTATCAATTCAGATACCCGAGTTACCGTGACGGCTATGCAAACCAGGAAGAGTGAACAAATAATCTACGGCCGAGTCGTAATGCAGACGTACCTATTTACCCGGGAAAAACTATGAGCATCTGGAATCGCCCTCTAATCTGTCTAACACTGCTGGCAATCCTGATCGGTATCAGTGGCTGCCGCCATGTGACAAGCGTAGAGTTTGAACGCGGTACATCGCTGGGCTCGGTGGAACTGGCGGGCCATGAGTTCCATCAACGCCAACTGGCCAACGGCCTGCGTGCCATCGCCGTGCGTGATGATGAAGAATCCGTCTCAGTATTTATGGTCGTTGCCGCCGGTAAACGTCAGGAGACAGCGGAAACCACGGGCCTTGCACACCTCACCGAACATGCGATGTATACGGGTACCCCATACACCGGCCCAGGCGAACATGACGAACGCATCAAGCATCTGGGTGGTCAATCCAACGCCTTCACCCGGGAAGATTACACCCTCTATTATGATCATAAAGTTCCTGCAAACGCCCTGTCTGAAGTCCTGACGATGGAAGCCGACCGACTGAGTAATTTAAATTTCCCCAGTGAGGCCATCCATTTTGAACGTGAACAACTGCGTAAGGAGGAAGCCAATACATGGCAACCCTCGCAGGTTCTGAACGAGCAACTGGAACATGAAGTATTCAGAAAACATCCCTACGGCGTAGGCTTACTCAGCGACGCAGGTCATACCCTGGCACCAACACTGCGAGTGGCACAGATAAAGGCATTCTATAAGGCCTGGTACCAGCCGCAGAACGTGGCCGTTATCGTCGCCGGTGACATCGACCCGGAGACCGCCCTGGACCAGATCGAACAGGCCTTCGGCCCATTAAGCAATAACGGTACGCTCGCTAATATCGAACAGGAACCCGATATCAGTGAACCGCGTGAGGTGGTGATTGAATCGGGACTTTCCCGCGATCGACTCGAATGGGTCTGGTTAACCCCGCCTATGGGACATCCCGATCGCGCAGCCCTGTATGTACTGGCCGATATTATGTCTCGTCGAAACACACCCAACGGAAACCCGCTGACAGTTGAAATTGGCAGACGCGTCGATCGCGATCTATTCCGCCTGATCGTAACCGATACAGCAGATGGCAATGAGATTAATGGCAGCATCCAGACACTGCTAAATGAGGGCATTGACAACAGCGAGCTGGACGAAATCAAGGCTCGCGTCGCACGGCAGTACAACATACAGGCACTACGCGCCCGACCTTATTTTTCACTTGCCGCCACCGTAGGTGTCTACGCCGCACTCGGTCATCTGGACAGCCTTCTGAACTACGAACGGGCCGTGTCAGAACTGAGCACAGATGATTTGCTGGATGTTGCCAGGCGTTATCTGTCTACCGATAAGCGCATTAGTGTGTTGTTTAAAGGTACCGGGGTGATGGACGATCCTCTGCCAGACGATGGCATACAACTACGTCGCGTCGCGATTGAGGCGATGCAACAGGGCAATTTTGAGCGTTCTGCCAGGGCCTATACAGAATTGCTCAAACGTGGTCCGGATCGAATGAACCGGGTGATTTACCTGGCCAGTCGTGGACAGGTACGCATGCAGCAACGTGATTATGATGCGGCGATCACGGACTTTGAGACAGCCCTTGAAATTGTCGATTACCCCGATGTAAGAAACCTGCTTGAAGAGGCAGAGGCACTGAAGGCCGGACTCAACAAAAAGCCGACACCTGAAGCCACCGAGCACGCTGATCAGTATCAGGAAAATCATAAGCATGGCTCAAAACACCAGACTCAGGAACAGGGTCTGATAGAACAACTGGAACAGAGTAAACATCAACTGGAAGACTGGCGCGAACTGAAATTCAAACGCGGGGTTACACCGGAGTTTGTCGAGCCCGAAGACAATAAACTGGCTGGCTGGTATGAACATGAGAAACGCCGACTGGTCGTTGTCAAAGGTCGGAGTAAAGACTTTTCCCGCGGCACCCTGTTACATGAGCTGAATCATGCCCTACAGGATCAACACTGGAACCTGTCACGTCTGCATAAAAAGGCGACCACCACGGATCAGGCACGCGCCATCCGTGGTCTGATCGAGGGTGAAGCGATGCTGGCAGTCTCTGACATCATGAATTACGACTTCGAACAGCATATGAAACTGCCAGAGCATGGCGAGCTCGATCGCGATCGTTTTGAGAAAATTTTCAATTACGGGCACGGTCTTCGATTTGTAAAAGCACTTCGGGAACAGGGCGACTGGGAGGCAGTAAACCAGGCCTGGCGTAAACCACCGATGAGCACTGGTGAAATTTATCACCCTGAGCGCTACCCACTATCAGCCAATGACAGCTTCACTGCCACAGAAGAAGATGGACAGCTACTCAAGGACACACGCCTCGGCGAATTCGAATTACGCTGGTTACTGGCGAGTAATGAACCGACTCGCCACCTCACAGAGCGTATTGGCTCGACGCTGATTAACGACCGCTGGCGTCTCATCAAACACGGTTTTTTTGATAAACGTGAGCACTGGGATCTGAGCTTTACAGATAGCCAGAGCGCTCGACTGTTCGTCACCGATGGGGCTTCAGCAATCAAACAGGGCGGCTGGCAGGCCGAGCAGAACAATAACCAGGTTCATATGTGGCGCGAGGCCGCAGGTGAGAGCTGGTTTGACTGATCAGGCGAGAGCCTTTGCCAGCATCGTGGTCAGTTTTTGCAGGCCCTTACCCCGATTCACCAGTTTCCAGGCCATAAACTGATCCGCGACCGGGCGAGGCTCCGCTACCTGTAATTCGATCAGTGCGCCACTGTCCAGAAGGTGTTGAACCCGTGGCCGGGGTAAAAAGCCACAACCAATTCCCGCCAGTTGTGCCTGGATTTTATACTCCACGGTTGGCACATAAAAAAACCGGCTTTGTTCGATCACGCCAGC
>JBFIID010000027.1:0-15247 GCA_041601415.1 Gammaproteobacteria bacterium | reverse complement strand
TGGGATCAGAAAGAGTGCCTGAACAATGCTGACACAATGCCCTCTGTGTGACACTTTTTTCCGTCTCAGTGCCCCGCAATTGAGAGCGGCACGTGGCATGGTACGCTGCGGCGAATGTGATGAGGTGTTTAATGCCCTGGACTTTCTGCATGAACATATTCCCCCTTCCTATAAACCACCCGTGTTGCAAGCCGGCACACAGCCATCCGAAGACACAGACGACCAGACTGATGCTGACAGCCCGATAGAAGATGGTGAACTGGAAGTCACGGAGCCGGACCTGGGGGACGATGTCGAGACAGATTACGAAGACGAGACTGAGCCAGAAGAATCTCTAGAGCTTGAAGACGAAAAGGCTTCGTTGGGCGAAGAACCGGATGGCGAGATCCCGCCAGTAGAAACGAACATCAGCCTTGATGATTTCATCCAGGAAGAACCACAGCAACTAACGCTTGAAACCGACGTACAGGAGCAAGAAACAGATCCGACCGATCCGATGGATATCCTGATCGAGCCGCCGTCCTCAACCAGTGAAGATGTGATGGCGGAAAAACTCAATCTTGCAGATCTGGACGACCTTCCCGAAGCACTGCGGGAAGAGATAGAGGCCGACGCCGACACGCAAGGTAGTGTGCTTGGTATCGTGCTCTGGAGTGTGGCGATATTTTTATTGCTGGTAGGTCTTGCCGTGCAGTTAAGTGTGAGCTTTCAGAACGAAATAGAAGAGCGTCTGCCCGCCAGCAAGGCCGTATACGAAAAAATCTGTGTGCATCTGCCATGCCAGACAGTGCTGTACCAAAACCCGATAGCGATCAAGATGGTGGCTCGCGATGTTCGCCATCATCCCCGGTTTAGAAATACCCTGTTGGTGAATGGCACCCTGGTGAATGAATCGGAACAAACGGTGTCGTTCCCGGTATTGCAGTTTGAGTTACTTGACTCTACCGGTACGGTAATTGGTGTGCGACAGTTCCAGCCTGCTGAATATCTTGATAAAAGTATCGACCTGGATGAAGGCATGCCACCGGGCAGACCCGTCCATATTGTGATGGAAGTACTCGGTGCGAGTGAGTCGGCAGTGAGTTTTGAATTTAGTTTTTTGTGAATTAATCACCAACAATATAAATAATTAATCGTCCGGTACTTTTACCCGTCCACATTTGTGGATATTATTCATTCCCCCCCGATACATACTAAGTTCCGGTAACAGCCTGGCTGTAACCGGCTGGATCGGCATCTTTCCATGTGAAGGGAAGCGTTGCTGAGAGGAAAGTCAGAGTCTGGCCACAGTGTTTTGAAAATTGCTAACTACAAACTGGACTGTAATCTTATTCTGGCACCAATGGCGGGTGTGACTGATAGACCGTTTCGTCAGTTATGCAAGCGATTGGGAGCAGGTATGACCGTGTCAGAGATGACATCCTCCGATCCCTCCTTGCGTAACACGCGGAAGAGCAGGCAACGCCTGAACCATGAGGGTGAAACGGGGCTGCGCTCAGTACAGATCGCGGGTGCCAATCCACAGGCGATGGCGGAGGCTGCGCGCTTCAACGTCGCGAATGGCGCGCAGATCATAGACATCAATATGGGCTGTCCGGCAAAGAAGGTCTGCAATGTCATGGCCGGTTCGGCGTTGATGAAAGACGAACGCCTGGTGGGACGTATCCTGCAGGCGGTGGTAGATGCCGTGGATGTGCCCGTTACGCTGAAGATTCGCACCGGCTGGGATCGCATGCATCGCAATGGCATACGCATCGCCAGGATCGCAGAACAAAGTGGTATTCAGGCGCTGGCTGTACATGGCAGAACCCGGGACGACCTGTATAAAGGTGCGGCTGAATACCGGACCATACGACGCATCAAGCAATCGATCTCGATCCCGGTGATCGCCAATGGTGATATCGACAGCCCGCAGAAGGCCAGACAGGTGCTGGCATTGAGTGGGGCAGATGCCCTGATGATCGGACGCGCAGCCCAGGGCAATCCCTGGATATTTCGCGAGATCGAACATTATCTGAGTACCGGTGAATTACTGGCCGCCCCCTCAATGAGTGAAATACAGCAAACGTTGAGTGGGCACCTGAACGAATTATACGAGTTTTACGGGGAGCACCTGGGGGTGCGTATCGCCAGGAAGCATCTTGGCTGGTACCTGCAGAGAATCAGTGGTGAGGAGAGTTTCAGACGTGAGTTTGTGCGTCTGCCAAGTAGTCAGGAGCAACAATGCGCGATACAGGATTATTTTGGGAAACTGGAATTAACAGCGAGAGCAGCATGATCAAGGGAACTGATGAATCAGGGGGGCTCGAAAATATTGCGGATGCCGTAGAGGCCCTGCACAACGAAAGACGAAAGGATCCCCTGCGCGTATGTGTTAGACATTCTCTGGATATCTATTTCCAGTCCATGGGCGGACATGAGCCGAAGGAACTCTATGAACTGGTGCTCTCGGAAGTCGAGCGCCCACTGCTGGAAGTTGTGATGGAACATTCTCGTGGCAACATCACCAAGGCGGCGGAAATGTTGGGTATTAATCGTGGCACTCTGCGCAAGAAACTGAAAAAATACGACCTGGATTAAACCTGACCTTTCGCAACGTCCTATCCACAGCATGACTGTCATCTCGTCAGGTAGCTTGACAGACTCCTAACCTAGAACGAGAGAACACACTATGGCCAACACCAAACGCGCCCTGATCAGCGTTTCTGATAAAACAGGGGTGGTTACCATTGCTGCCCGCCTGCACGAACTCGGTTTTGAAATCCTCTCCACTGGCGGCACTGCAAAAACCCTGATGAAACACGAGGTGCCGGTGGTTGAGGTATCCGACTACACGGGTTTCCCGGAAATGATGGATGGCCGTCTGAAGACCCTGCATCCGAAGATACACGGTGGCCTGCTGGGGCGACGTGGCGTTGATGATGCCGCGATGGAAGAGCATGGCATTGGCAATATCGATGTGGTGATCGTCAATCTCTATCCGTTCGAAAAGACCATTGCGCGCCCTGACTGTGACCTGCCGACGGCGGTTGAAAATATCGACATTGGTGGACCCACCATGTTACGTGCGGCGGCGAAGAATTATAAATCCGTGGCGGTTGTCGTTGACCCGGAAGACTATGCGGCACTGGCCGAGGAACTGGCCAGCAACAACTGTGAGCTGTCCGAAGAAAGTAAATATTCACTTGCGGTTAAAACTTTCAGCCATACGGCACGCTATGATGAGGTGATCGCCAATTACCTGTCATCGGTGCAGACGCATAACGGCGGAATCGATTTTCCTCGCAGTTATAACGTGCAGTATGAAAAGCGTCAGGATCTGCGTTATGGCGAAAACCCGCATCAAAAGGCGGCGTTTTACGTCGAGGGAGATCCGAAGCCAGGAACGATTGGCAATGCCGAACAGATCCAGGGCAAGGAACTCTCCTATAACAATATTGCGGATACCGATGCAGCGGTGGAATGCGTCAACAGTTTTTCCGATATCGCCTGTGTCATCGTCAAACATGCAAACCCCTGCGGTGTAGCAACCGGTAGCAGTCTGCTGGAGGTCTATGACAAGGCCTATGCAACCGACCCGACATCCGCCTTTGGTGGCATCATTGCCTTTAACCGTCCGCTGGATGCCGATACGGCTACAGCAATTATTGACCGTCAGTTTGTTGAAGTGATTGCCGTACCGAGTGTCGATGAAGATGCCCAGGAGGTGCTGCGTGAAAAATCCTCTGTACGGGTTCTGGTGCTGGGTGAACCCACGGGCAAACCCAATCATCAGCGAGACTACAAGCGCGTCAATGGCGGGTTGCTGATCCAGGATCGGGACGAAGGCATGGTCGATCTGGAAGATCTCAAGATTGTCACCGAGAGAGAGCCGACAAACGCCGAGATTCGTGATCTGTTCTTCGCCTGGAAGGTGGTTAAATACGTTAAATCAAACGCCATCGTCTATTGCCGTGATACCCAGACCATCGGTGTCGGTGCCGGTCAGATGAGTCGTGTTTATAGCGCAAAAATTGCCGGTATCAAGGCCGCAGACGAAGGTCTGGTAGTTGAAGGTTCTGTAATGGCTTCAGATGCCTTCTTCCCGTTCCGCGATGGACTCGATGCTGCTGCCAAAGCCGGTATCACCGCCGTGATTCAGCCGGGTGGTTCGATGCGCGATGATGAAGTCATCGCCGCCGCCAATGAACACGGCATCGCCATGGTCTTCACCGGTATGCGTCACTTCCGTCATTGAGACATTTTTAAAAACAGTACAGCAGGATTGAATAGATGAAAATACTGGTGGTTGGTGGCGGTGGCCGCGAACATGCTCTGTCGTGGAAGGCCGCACAGTGCGCGGACGTCGAGCGCGTTTTTGTCGCACCGGGTAATGCCGGTACGGCGGTCGAAGCGGGACTGGAAAACGTCGCCATAAATGCAGAAGACATTCCGGCGCTGGTCGCTTTTGCACAACAGGAAAACATCGACCTGACCATCATCGGCCCCGAGGTGCCACTGGTGGCGGGTGTGGTGGATGCCTTTGAAGCAGTCGGTCTGCGTTGTTTCGGGCCGCGCAAGAATGCGGCGATCCTGGAAGGCTCCAAGACCTTCACCAAGGATTTCATGGCGCGTCATCAAATACCCAGTGCCTTCTATGGCAGTTTTACCGATGTTGATGAGGCAATTGCCTATATTCGTCAGCACGGAGCACCGATTGTAGTGAAGGCCGATGGTCTTGCTGCGGGCAAGGGCGTGGTGATCGCACAGAGCGAAGAAGAGGCCATCGCCGCCGTGCAGGACATGCTGTCCGGTAATAGTTTTGGTGAGGCCGGTCATCGCGTTGTGGTTGAAGAGTTTCTGCTCGGTGAAGAGGCCAGCTTCATTGTCATCAGTGATGGTGTGAATACCCTGCCAATGGCGACTTCACAGGATCACAAGGCGCGTAATAATGGTGATACCGGGCCGAATACAGGTGGTATGGGTGCGTATTCGCCGGCACCGGTGGTGACCGACGAAATGCACGAACGCATCATGCGCGAGGTGATCGAGCCGACCGTGCGTGGCATGCGCGAGGATGGTCGTCCCTATACGGGTTTTCTCTATGCCGGGGTGATGGTGACACCAGACGGAACACCAAAGGTGCTGGAATATAACTGCCGTTTTGGTGATCCGGAGACCCAGCCGATCATGCTGCGTCTGCAATCTGATCTGGTAGCGCTGTGTAATGCCGCACTGGATGGCAAACTGGATCAGGCCGAGTCACGCTGGGATCCGCGTCCAAGCCTGGGTGTGGTCATGGCAGCGGGTAATTACCCCGCCGGCTCCAGTAAGGGTGATGTGATCAGCGGTCTTGAAAATGTCGACACAGAGACCTGCAAGGTATTTCATGCCGGTACCAGACAGCAGGATGACAGGGTCGTCACCAACGGTGGTCGTGTGCTCTGTGTGGTCGGTATGGGAGACAGTGTGCAGGAAGCCTTCCAGCAGGCCTATCAGGGGGTAGAAAAGATCCACTGGAAAGATGCATATTACAGGGATGACATCGGCTACCGCGCGATTCAACGCGAACAACAATAAACCGTTAGCAATCAGGGAGAACGAACACATGCATAAGTCAGGATTAGTATTTATCGCAGCCCTGTTTGCTGCGCCCGCCATCGCCAGTGATGACGTTCCGCCAGCGCCTAATGGCATCGAATTGCCTGCCGGCTATAAAGACTGGCGCATTATCAGTTCATCCCATCGCAGTGATAACAAAACCCTGCGTGTGATTCTGGGTAATGATGTGGCCATTGATGCGGCTCGCAGTGCGAACACCAACCCGTGGCCAAACGGCACGGTACTCGCCAAGCTGGTCTGGAAAGATGAAACGCATCCTGCCTGGCCGTCTGCCACAGTGCCGGCAAAATTTGTTCATGCGGAATTCATGATCAAGGACAGTGCGCGTTATACAGACACCGGAGGTTGGGGGTTTGCTCGCTGGAAGGGACTGGATCAGAAACCGCATGGTGAAGACGCGAACTTCGCGCAGGAGTGTTTTAACTGCCATACGCCGGTGAAAGATAACGATTACGTGTTCACCAGTCCTTCACAATTACCCTGAAGTCGCACAGCAGGCGACGCATGGGAGACGTTTGCAAATATAGGTGCGCGTCGGGTCCGTTTAGCAATCCCGTCTCTTCCTGATGACACAGAAAGGCCCCAGCGCGGAAACAGGTAGTGATCGCAGTTTTGGACTGATCTGGGCGGCAGTCTTTCTACTGATCGGACTATGGCCGCTGCTGGCTGATCAGCAGCCCGGATTATGGGCGCTGATCATCGCTGCATTGTTCACCGCAGTGGCGCTGTTTAATGCAAAACTGTTACATCCGCTGAATAGACTCTGGCAGCGTTTCGGTCTGCTGCTCGGATCGATCATTACGCCCGTCATCATGGCCCTGTTGTTTTTTCTGGTTGTTACTCCAACCGGTCTCATCATGCGTGCTCGAAAAAAAGATTTGCTGCGACTCAAGATAGAACCCGATCGGGACAGTTACTGGATCGCACGTGAAACGCCTCCCGGTTCAATGAAAAATCAATTTTGAGAAACCGGAATAAAACGCAATTGGCATGACGACGATACTCGGACTGTCAGCCTTCTATCATGATAGCGCTGCCGCCCTGATTCAGGACGGCAGGATTATCGCCGCTGCGCAGGAAGAACGCTTTAGTCGCATTAAGCATGATGCGAACTATCCCCGAAACGCGATAGATTACGTCTTGAAAGAAGCGGCTATCTCTCTCGGCGATGTGGATGTCGTTGCCTTCTATGACAAACCCTTCCTGAAGTTCGAGCGCCTGCTCGATACCTATCTGGCCTTTGCGCCACGTGGACTGAAATCATTCCAGCATGCAATGCCATTGTGGTTACGCGAAAAACTGTTTCAGAAAGATCGCCTGCTAAAACAACTGGCGCGCCATGACCCGGCGTTTACAGATCCCGACAGACTGCTGTTTGCTGAACATCATGTGAGTCATGCGGCCAGTGCCTATTATCCGTCGCCGTTTGAAGAGGCCGTGGTGTTAACGCTGGATGGCGTGGGTGAATGGGCAACCACAACGGTTGCCATAGGACGCGGCAAGGATTTAGAAGTGGTCAGGGAAATTCATTTCCCGCATTCCATTGGCCTGCTCTATTCCGCCTTTACCTATTATCTGGGTTTCAGGGTGAACAGCGGGGAATACAAAGTGATGGGACTGGCGCCCTACGGACAGCCGGTTTACAAACAACTGATTCTCGACAAGCTGATTGACGTAAAGAGCGATGGTTCGTTCCGGCTCGACATGCGTTACTTCAACTTTGCGACCGGTCTTACGATGACGAATGAAAAATTTAACGTTCTTTTTTCCCGGTCAGCCAGACAAACAGAGTCAGAGCCTCTGACTGAATTTCATATGAATGTCGCCGCCTCTATTCAGGCGGTGATTGAAGACATCGTGCTTCGAATCACACGTTCACTGGCGCAGGAATACAGGATCCCGAATCTATGTCTGGCGGGTGGTGTGGCACTGAACTGTGTGGCGAATGGGAAAGTTCTACGCGACGGCGCATTCGACAATTTATGGGTTCAGCCAGCAGCCGGTGACGCCGGTGGTGCCGTGGGTGCCGCCTTCAGCGCCTACCATCAGGAAACGGGTCACGCACGCAAGGCAGCCAGGCCGGATGGAATGCAGGGGGCGCTGCTGGGTCCGGCGTTCACACAACAGGAAATAGAGCAGCAATTACAGGCTGCCGGTGCTGAATTCGAAAGCCTGTCAGAATCAACAATGTTGGAACGTACGGTGCAGGCCTTAAGCGAAGGAAAAACCATTGGCTGGTTCCAGGGTCGCATGGAGTTCGGCCCACGCGCACTGGGAGCACGTTCAATTATTGCCGATCCACGTTCGGCAGAGATGCAGAAAAGAATTAATCTAAAGGTAAAAAACCGTGAGAGCTTTAGACCCTTTGCGCCGTCCGTGTTACGCGAAGATGTGGACGAATGGTTTGATCTGAATGTCGATAGTCCCTACATGCAACTCGTCGCAGAAGTGAATAAAAAACACCGGCTTGAACTGACAGAGACGGAGAAGGCGTTAACGGGTATCGACAGATTAAACAGCAGACGATCAGACATTCCTGCAGTCACCCATGTTGATTATTCGGCCAGGGTGCAAACCGTAAGCGAAGAGACAAACCCACTGTACTATGCCCTGCTTAAACACTTTAAGCAGATCACGGGCTGCCCGGTATTACTCAACACCTCGTTTAATATTCGTAGTGAACCTATCGTCTGCTCACCACGTGATGCCTATCAATGTTTTATCGGTACGGAGCTGGACATGCTGGTCTGTGGTAATGCGGTATTGCTCAGAGAAAACCAGAGCGCTGTTCAGTAAATGCTAAGCAGTACATCAATGCTGGGTGGAACGATTTAAATCTCAGAGATTTGAATATCCACCTTGCTGAAACATCCCCCAGTTCCATGACCGCAATGGCTCTTTACCAGACAATGCAAACACTTCCACGTGCATTTCCGGTAAGGACAAAATCATACAGCTATGATTAAACTGGGTACTGCCGGGGTTGATCACCAGGGTGCTGCCGAGTTGTTCTGCGAAAAGCTGATGGGTGTGTCCGACGATTAATACATCGTAGTTGCAGGGTTCAAGTTTAGTCTGCCAGTAATGACGTTCCGCACTCAGTAGTTCACCGTTTTCATCCAGTAATTTTATGCCATCCATCTGTGATACAGGGGGGCTGGCGTGAACCACATAGAGTCGTTTACCTTCGAGTTCCAATTCAATAGTGACAGGCATTTTTTGCAGACATGAGTGTACCCAGTCGCCTGCAAAAGCATCGTTTGCTTCCAGCCACCACAGATCGTGATTACCCAGAATAGAAAGACAGGACGACTCGGTCAGGAGCCGCAGTGTTGCTTCAAGCGCGTCGCCATAGCCCGCGATGTCACCGGCACAGATGATATGTTCAACGCCCTCTCGAGCAAAGATCGAGAGGGCTTCCTGAACGGGGCCGGGTGTCGAATGTACGTCACTGATAAGGCCGAGTTTGACCGACATCAGTTGCTATTCGATTCGCGGAATTCCAGTCCACGCGCACCCGCCGTCGGGATTGTATATTCCGGTACAAAGCCTGGCAGGCCGATGATTTCAATGCGATCCGGCAAGGCGATGGCGATGTGTTGAAGATCACGACTGAGTGCCATCACAGGTTTGCCCGCTTCGATACTATTTCCCAGCGTGACGACCGGGGTATTCGAGTTCAACCCGCCCAGGATCCCGGGCCTGTCTGCATTGAAGAACCCAACACCACTGCCATTGTGATTCATCACCAGGGCACTACGCTCAAACCCGGCAGCTTCAATGCGTGTAATCTCGCCGCTGGTGAGTCCGATGCGTGTCACGCCACGTTACACACTCACCATGACCAGCGTCTGGTTATCCAGATAGGCGATGTCGCTGAGTTCCTCTCTGGGTGTGGGCAGTGTATGTGAGATGGTGTAGGGCGCACCCAGCGAGCCGTTGTTCAGGGGATAGCTTTTCAGTACCAGTCTGTAGTCGGGATCGGTGAGCGCCGAGGTTTGATTGCGACGCGTATAGGCAACAATGATTTCACCGCTATCGGGGCGCCATGCCAGCCGTGGTTCACTGATCAGAGGGTCATTGCCGGCGATGAAAATACTCTGTGTGGTGCCACCCTGATGTAATACCAGGTTGTATTCCGGGATCGCGTCCGGGTCTGAGCTGTTGCTGATGGTGGCCAGCCGTTCGGGGTTTGCCGGATCAAAGCGTCCCCAGACACCGCGTTCACCGGGAAGTGACTGGAAGCTATTATTTTCAAAGTCGAACACCAGTCCTGCAGCATTGCTACCGGCCGGGACAAACAACGCCCGGCTGCCGTCGACCGAAACACGGCTACGTAGACTGTCTGTATCAACGACCGTTGATAAGGTCGTGAGTCCCAGCGACATATCAAAATACTGGGCCGTTTCCCCAACCATATAAACGAGCCCCTGCACACTCGCTGCGGTGACGCTAATCGGCACCTCACAGCTGGCCTCGGAAGCGGGTGTTGAAACTGTTACCAGCGTCGTGCCGGGGAAAAATTCGTCGGGGCGGTTATCCTCGCGACTGTAATCAATGTCACTACAGCCCCCGGTGATCGGCAGGTTTAACAGACTCTCGATCAGCGGATCATCGCCTGCGATGCTGTCCTCTCCAACTGCAAGTTGAATCGGTTCAGGGGCAGGCGGGCAACTCAGGCCGACGGGTTGCGTGGCGACCTGGAAGACATGCACCAACTCGGCACTACACAGGCCGGTTTCACTGAAGGCAGAGGCGTGTAGTTCATAATTACCGGGTGCAAGATTATTCAGACCCGGGGTCAGCGTCGGGCTGGCGCCACAGGGCGCACACTCGGTTCCACCGGGTAGTGGCGTTTGATTGCCCACGGCAAATAATTCTGCGCTGGCGAAACTCACTTCGGCATTGCCCGAGTGTATCTCGACGCTCAGGTTGAGATCACCATCCTGCTGGCAGTAAGCCGATTGTGGGGCTACAGAAATACTCAGAGGGTTGCTGGTACCACTGGGATCATTCACTTCGATACAGGCCTTCTCAATCGCTCCGCAGGCTAGCTGACCACCGGCGGGTAGTACCAGTGATTCCAGTTCGACATCCGAGGTTGTGACGCCGCCTGTGGAGACCAGATCAACGGTTGCATCGAGTCTGTATTGAATGCGTTCGGGCAGGGTTGCGCGCAGGTGAACCAGACCCGCCGATTCCTCGTTGTTACGAGGTGGGGCAGAAACAAACCCACGATCCAGACTGTATGCGGTGCTTAACAGATCGCCATTCGCAGAAGTGGGCAGCCCGGTAGAGTGAACCGAAAGAGTGGGACTGTGAATACTGCCAACGCCCTGATTCGCGACAATATCCAGTTCCAGTTGCCCGAAACACATCTCAAGTGGCTCGGGGTAGATCTGTGAGTCACCGGCCTGCGCCTCAACACCAAGGTTGTCGAGCAGGTTGATACGGTTTCGTTGGCGAATTCCGGATGTTGTGTCATTGATGACGAGATGGAGTTGATCCATTTCCCAGGGCGTACAACGCATATCAGAACCATCCGGGTTTCCTTCCAGAGGACTCAGCCCGGTTAGATACAGTTCAAAGTCGAGTAACCACTCGACGTTATTATTGAAGCTGCCGGAGAGAACGTTCCTGGCCTTGCCACCGGTGCCAAAGCCGCCGTCCATACAGGTGTTGCCCTGTTCACTCACTCCGCGAGCGCTAATAAAACTGGTGCTGGTGGCATCATTGAGTCTGTCAAAGGGCTCGAGTGTGAGCAGGCCGAGGTCGGTATTCTCACTCGGATCGAACAGACGCATTTGCCCCGCCTGCACATGTGGCTGTGCAACGAAGCTTGTCTTTAGATCCGTGGACATGCCGTCGACCACATTGACCTTACCGTTATGCGTATCGCGGTGGGGGAATTCAATGTAGTGGCGTTTACCTTCCAGCAGGGCGCGGGCATAAAGTCCATATTCACCCACGGGTGCGGATGGAATTTCCCAGGGGTTGGTCGGTATTGCATTGCTGGCGACAGGATCAGGCTCCGCCTTGAAGACACTATCAAGATCCTTGATCCTGACCTCGGCGCTGTCTTCCATTACACCACTGAGATCGAACAGACCTTTGATTCCGCCGGACTGACGTAGCACCGGGATCGAGATGGTTAGCGCCAGATCTTCACCACAGTTTGCGCTGGACTCCGTGCTGGCAAGCTGCGGGGGAAGTGGAAAGACAGTGAAACCACTCGCACCGGTGACAAAACCGGAATCCTCCTCCGTCGGTTTTGCAATGCAACCAGCGGAAAATGTGATCGGCTGCCCCGAGCCCCTCACCAGCATGGGTACCGTCATACCGCCATTGGCCATTTCTGAAACCAGACCCGCATAGGCACCGGAGTAGGCCTGTGGACTCGGACTGCCGCCGCCTTCCACCACTTTCGCGACCACAGAACAGGCGACCGCTGGCAATAACAGTCCCAGGTCTTCATCGCTGCCCTCAAGTTGCAGGTTGAGGTTCGCGCGCACCGCGCATTCCTCCAGCGCGCAGGCCGCCGTCACGCCCTCCGTCACAGTGCAGTCCTGACTGGCCGGCGACTCTGCTCTGCGCGAACCGAGTCGGTAACGGGGTGACTGGCTTCCGCCGGGTAATTCAACGAGGTTGCCAAACTCGCCAAACAGCGGATCAGCCTGAAATCTCAGGTAATTAAGCTCTGGGTGAAACAGGTTCTCGCCCGGCATTAGTGGCGGCTGGAGATCGGTATAACTGGCCACTGTTTCGCCACTGTTCATGGCGTTATAGGACACAGAAGGAACCGGTGGAACCAGTACCCCATCGGGGAAAAACATGACCGAACTGCCCACATCATTGATAACCGGGTGCCCGGCCAGATAGCTCTCTACAGAAGGCGTTTGATTGATCAGCCGAATCGCTCCGCCTGCCGAACCCGTGGTGGTCCCTTCATTCTCTTCGCTGCAGCCCTGAAGAAACAGGCCGAGCGTAAGTAATAGCCCGGCGAATGCGGACGTTTTCAGGCTACTGCTGGTGAATACAAAAGGGGATTGAATCTCCATCTTCGAGCTCCTGTTGAATCGTATGCGTTTTTTTATTCGGGGATAAACATAAATGTAGCAGTGAATAGACTAAAAAATAATATACGTTCCTGCTGTCCGGAACTAGCAGAGGCTGGCGACGTCAGATAACAGCGGTTGATGTGATCGTCGCTTGTGCTATTAGCTAAAAGCTGGATTGGGTGCTCTAATGGCTGACCTCATTCAATTCGGATGAGCATCACCTGCAGTAAGCTCGATATCTAGGAGAAAGCTATGCCTTTGCAAATGGTAATGAAAATTGATGGTATTTCTGGCGAATCGAAAAGTTATCGCCACAAAGGCTGGTCTGAAGTGCTGTCATGGAACTGGGGAATGACCAGTAATCGGAAGTCTTCGCAGAGCATGGAGACGGATAAGACATCACTGAATGAATTATCAATTATCAAACCAATTGGTATCGACAGCGGTAGTATTCGCTTACTCTTTGCAGAAGGTAAAACCATCCCCAGTGTGGAGTTGAGTATCACCCCGTTGGTTGGTAAAAAAGAGTCGCCGACGAATTATGTTCATATCGCTATGCAGGATGTGGTGATTAAGTCAGTGATCACCAGCGGCGGTATTGATGATGCATTTTTTAAAGAGCACATCACACTTCTGTTCGACAGGATCAATTTTGATTGTAGTCATGGCGCGCTGAGTGAAGACTCATCACCCGAATCACACTCCGAATGCGATTTTGGCTGGAATGTGGGGGACGATGCCGCCTGGAAACTATAGCCTCCTGACTGGAGCATGCCTGTCTGCGGGTATTAAAAAGCCTGGTCGTCGACATCATCAATTTGCCGGATCACCACTGTCCTGGCGATTTTGTCATGCCACCCCTGTTTGCGTTTATCCAGACCGACCCAGATGATGCCCAGCATCAACGGAAAAATTGAGACGTAATACCCCAGGTAGCGGCCAATGGTCTGCCCGACCGTTATCTTACCGCCGGTTTCTGCGTCGACAATTTTCAGATCAAAAAACATCTTGCCGGGTGTCGCCGCTCTATACACCCAGAACAACATGACAACGATAGCCGGTATGAGGTAGTTAAAAATGAAATCCCAGATGCCATAGTAACTACTGGTGTCGGACAGATATTCCTGTCCGTAGATCAGCACCATGATTGGCACGATAAAGACCAACATCAAAATCGTATCAATAAAAGCCGCGCCGACTCTGACCCAGAAACCCGCGTATTCAATATTTTTCATAACGACATCTTAGATGAAAAGTCCCTGGTATTCTGATCTGATTTGCCCTCATCAAGCTTTTGGCGCTCTTGATTTCAGTCATCCAAAATCATAACGCTTTGGGATACTATCGAAGCATGAGTATTAATGTCGATTATCTCGCGCTTGTTGATCGCGTCTTCTCCCGACTAAAGGTGCCGGATATCGTCGGTCTGCATCTACCCGAGGACAGTGCGGACACCGATGGCTATCGGGATCAGTTTGGTTTTATCTTTCTTGAAGATGGTACGGCCGCGCCTTTTTATGTCAGCCTGCCCGGCATGCTGGAACTACTGTGGGATGCGCATCCCAGGCCCGAGAGTAGCCCTATGCGACTCGAACAGGCCTTGCAGGGTTTCCATAGTCTGGATCTCAATCAGCGCGCCCTGGCACTGGGCGCATTTAATGCGTTGAGTCATTATGTATTTAAAGCCAGTCAGTTCCAGTTACCCTCGCGCGATAAGGTCAATGGTTTCAATCCACAGGCAGGCGAACAGGTGGGCATGGTCGGTTACTTCGGGCCGGTCATCGATCGTCTGGTTGAACAGGGTGTACAGGTCAAAGTCATCGAGCGGCAACCAGACAGGGTTCCGCAACGGCCACTGGTTAGCGTCTCCACTCACCCACGTGACTTGAATGATTGCCGAATGGTGTATTGCACCGCCTCGACATTGATCAACGATAGCCTCGACGAGATCCTGAATGCATGCCCGGATTGTGAGCAGGTTGATTTGATCGGCCCCAGCGGCAGCGGATTACCCGATGTGCTGTTCGAGCGGGGTATCAATGCGGTTGGTGGTATTGTGTTCGAAGATATCAATGGCCTGAGAGAGGGGTTGGCGACAGGTGAATCATGGGGCAAGCTGGGACGCAAGTATGAACTGCAGGCCAGTGCCTACCCGGGCCTGGATACCTTACTCGCCAGAATCGATTGAGGGCTGAATCGATGTTGCGTGAAATTAAAAAGACGCGACAGGACAAGGGCGAGTTATCGCGACGCTGGTTTACCAGCACATATTTTGATCTGTTTGTCCGCTATGACGAGAGTCATGCCATCGCAGGTTTCGATCTCTGTTATGACAAACCGGGCAGGGAGCGGGTGCTGGTCTGCCGGGAAGATGGCAGCATTTTTCACCAATGCGTGGATGATGGTGAAAGTGAACCTCTGAAGCCAAAGATGACTCCCCTGTATCGACCGGATGGCCAGTTCAATACCGCACAGGTGAAAGCTCGACTGCTACAGGAAGCAGCAACTCTTGATCCTGAGGTGCGCGATTACATCGTGCACAAGTTGACCGAAATGGAGTCAGAAGACTAGATGGATAGCGCCTACCT
>JBFIID010000026.1:0-15370 GCA_041601415.1 Gammaproteobacteria bacterium | reverse complement strand
TGACAGCAGGCATAGTATTCAACGCACAGGCCGCAGGAAATGACGTCGATCAAAAAGAGGCTGGCGAACTCTACCATGACTACTGTTCGGTCTGTCACGGCGATAAAGGCGACGGTCAATCGCGTGCAAAGAATGGCCTGGTAACCCCTCCACGTGACTTCACTACCCCGGGCCTTGATCAGTTTCTGACCCGTGCACGCATTGCCGACGTCATTCTGAACGGTATACCTAACACCGCAATGGTCGGCTGGAAAACTCGTCTGAGCCAGCAACAGGCGGACGCCATAGCCGAATATATCCATGCCAACTATATGGTCAAGGCACAACCTGCGACCGTAGCCGACACCTCCATGACATCACCGATGCCACATGGCCTGAAGGGCGATCTCATGTCTGGGCAGGCCTTCTATGACTTCAATTGTTCAACCTGTCACGGCAAGTCGGGGGAAGGTAATGGGCCACGCGCCTATTTCATTTTTCCTAAACCACGTAATTTCACCGCAGCGGAGTCACGCCAACGTCTTAACCGACCTACGCTGTTTGACGCAATCAAAAATGGCATACCCGGCAAGGAGATGCCCGCCTGGGGCAAGGTGCTTGATGATCAGCAGATCGCCAATGTAACGGAATATGTCTTTCAGCAGATGATTTCAACCAAATAATTTTGACTATTAACGGTTAACCTCGACCTGATCACCGAATGCTTCAAGCATGAATGTGATCAGGTCTTCTATTTGTTCTGCTTCCAGGACGCTCTTCCAGGCAGGCATCGAAGTTCCATTAACGCCGTTCATTATGACCTGTTGAAGGAAGTCATGACTCATCTTCTGTGAGAAATCGCGTTGGGTAAAATCTCGTGGCCTTGGCTCGAGAAAACTGCCTATCCAGTTTCTGGAGCTACCGTCCGGCGCATGACAGAAAGCACAATTATCCAGGAATAGCTGCCTGCCCTGCAGTGCCTGCTCAGAGAGGCCCTCCTCACTCACCGGTTTTTCATGGTCTGCATGCACCGATGCGCCTGATAGTGCATCAACATAGCCCAGTTTGTGAGAATAGTGTTCACGTGGATATGAGGCCGCACTGAGTTCCCAGACGATCCCATCCTCATTATTTTCATGACTCTCATGACAACTGATGCATGCCCCCGCAAACAATCGTCTGCCTCTCCGTTGATCTTCTGTCAGGCTATCCCAGGGCATCGACAATGTCAGTTCGCCGCTCACGAAAGGATATGCAAGGCGATAACGGTCGTGATTCTCCCAGCCATTCTCTTCGGTATGGTATCTGGCATCCTTGTTCTCGAGCGACATGAGTTTTGCCCTGATGTAATCCACGACGTTATGAATTTCTGTTTGACTCAGAGTCTTGTCAAAATTGACCATGCCGGTGCCAGGGCGACCGTGGGTCACGGAGTTAATCATGCGCTCACGCGTCAACTCCTCGTAAGAAGCTCTTGTAAAATCTCTTGGCTTTATTTCAAGGTATTGACCTGCAAGGGTTTTTGCATTTCCTGAGTAGGCATGGCACTGATAGCAATAATAATCGTAAACCGCCTTACCCTGATCAATGGCGCTGGCTTGTTGCTCCGCGATGGCGGGCATGAAAAAAGCGACGGTCAACAGACCGATAATTAGACGCATAATAGTTCCTGAAATGTGAGTGCCGCAAAGATAAACAACTGGCAACAGCTTGTGAAGTGTAAAAGTGATCGAATAATTAAAGTGATTTTACAGTTTTTTTGAAGGCAGATAACCAATATAATGAATCACTTATTTCGGCTGGTTTTGATCAATCTCACTTTCTGACAGTAATTTTGACTGTTAGAATGCGCCCGCCTGCCGGGAGTTGGGTCAGTCAGACTGATCACGACACTGCAATTTTTACCACTTTACAACACAAGCGAATTTTACATGTCTCAGTTAGAGGTGAATGGACTCGAATGCGTAAGAAATGATCGGGTTCTGTTCAGCGATCTGAACTTTCATGTTAATGAAGGTCAGTTGCTACAGATTGACGGTTCCAATGGTAGTGGCAAAACCAGCCTGCTACGGATTCTGTGCGGCCTGTCACTGCCGGAGAATGGGGACGTGTTGTGGAACGGGGAACCGATACAGAGCATCCGCCAGGAGTTCAATCAGAATGTCTGTTATGTCGGCCATACAAACGGGGTCAAGCATGATCTAACCGTGTTAGAGAACCTGCACATGAACACTGCGTTAAATGTACAACGAGAAGATGTCCAGAGCCCAAAGGTCCTGTCGCGTATGGGGCTGACGGGTTTACAGGATGTGCAGACCCGCTATTTGTCTGCCGGGCAACGTCGTCGACTGGCATTAAGTCGGCTACTGACCAACCGGGCGCGTCTATGGATCCTGGACGAACCTTTCACATCACTGGATGTGGCGGGTAAAAAGCTGATCGAATCAATAATCGAAGAACTGGTTCAAATGGGCGAAATGATTGTTTATACAACACATCAGGCCGTGGAATTCACCAATACCCCCG
Source organism: Gammaproteobacteria bacterium (assembly GCA_041601415.1). Lineage (GTDB taxonomy): Bacteria > Pseudomonadota > Gammaproteobacteria > JBFIID01 > JBFIID01 > JBFIID01. Next base: position 12,865 of record JBFIID010000026.1, on the reverse strand, counting down.
TCAATAGTATCCATCTAAATAAATGAGTCATAACAGCCTGACATCAGCCTGCGCAGCCGTTCTGCGTAGAGACTTCACACTGATCATGCGTCATCGCAATGATCTGATTAATCCAATCACCTTTTTTGTGATTATCGTGAGTCTCTTCCCGCTTGCGCTGGGGCCTGACCCGAGCACACTGAGACAACTGGCACCGGGAATTATCTGGGTTGCCGCCCTCATCTCTACCACCATGTCGATGGACGCTATTTTCCGTTCCGATTTTGAAGATGGCACTCTCGAACAGATGATCATGAGCCATCATTCCACCACCGCCCTGGTGATGGCAAAGATCTTCGCCCACTGGCTGGTCACGGGTTTTCTGGTGACGATCGTAGCAGCCCTGCTTGGCACCCTGCTGCATTTACCCTTAAAAGCTATCTGGGTATTGCAACTTACCCTGCTGTTCGGTACTCCAATCCTGAGTATGGTAGGCGCAATCGCCGTGGCATTGACCGTGGGACTGCCGCGCAGTGGTGTACTGCTGGCATTGTTGATTCTGCCGCTCTATATTCCGGTTCTGATTTTCGCCACCGCCGCAGTCAACAACGCGACTCTGGGGTTGGCCTTTAACGGACAGTTGTATTTTCTGGCGGCTTTACTGGTACTTTCATTGACGCTCGCGCCAATCGCCACCGCCGCTTCGTTACGCATTAGCATGGGATAAAGCATGTTTGAACCGTTTTATAAATACGCCTCCGGGCAACACTTCTACAAACTGTCGAAGACACTGACACCGTGGTTTGGCGGGATCACCGCCCTGCTACTGATTGGTGGCCTTTACACCGGACTATTTTTGGCACCCGCTGATTATCAGCAGGGCGACAGCTACAGGATTATGTTCATCCACGTACCTAGCGCATGGATGTCAATGTTCGTCTATATGGTGATGGCCAGTGCGGGTTTTGTTGGCCTGATCTGGCGGGTCAAGGTATCCGACATTGTGGCGCGCGCCTGTGCCCCGCTGGGTGCCTCCTTCACTTTCCTGGCACTGGCGACCGGTTCTATCTGGGGTAAGCCGATGTGGGGTTCCTGGTGGGTATGGGATGCACGCCTGACGTCTGAACTGATCCTGCTGTTTCTCTACCTTGGCTATATCGCCCTGCAATCTGCCATCGAGGATAGACGCACAGCGGCGCGCGCCGGCGCGGTACTGGCACTGGTCGGTGTGATCAACATTCCAATCATTCACTATTCGGTTGAATGGTGGAACACCCTGCATCAGGGACCCACGGTGACAAAATTCGACACCCCATCAATCCACACCAGTATGCTGATTCCACTGCTGTTGATGGCCGCTGCGTTCAAAACTTACTTTGCCACGGTGCTGATGCTTCGTGCACGCTGTGAAATCCTCGAAACAGAGGCCAAGAGCAGTTGGGTGCAGAACCTGGCCAGAACCAAAGGAGCAGAACTATGAGTGAATTTTTTGCTATGGGAGGTTACGGCTCCTACGTCTGGAGTTCCTACGCTCTGGGATTGATCGTTCTGGTGCTGAACTTCGCCGTGCCATTCAAACGTGAACGTAGCATCATTAGTAAATTAGCCAGAAAGATTAAATTTAGTGAGGAAGCCTAATGTTACCCCGACATAAACGTATTGTTGTGATCGTGCTGGTACTAATCGGTATCGGTATCTCTGCCGCGCTGGCTCTGACCGCTTTTCGTGAAAACTTGCTGTTCTTCTACAGCCCATCTCAGATCGCTGCTGGTGAAGCACCCGACAACCACTCCTTTAGAGTCGGGGGGCTGGTACTTGAAGGCAGTGTTAAACGAGACCCCAAATCACTCAGGGTCGCCTTTGTACTGACTGACACGGCAGCCAATATTGATGTTTCCTACGAGGGTATCCTGCCGGATCTGTTCAGAGAAGGTCAGGGTATTGTCGCTAATGGAAAACTGGCTGATAACGGTATTTTTGTTGCCGAGCAGGTGCTGGCCAAGCATGATGAAAACTACATGCCACCCGAGGTGGCAGAGGCCCTGATTAAATCGGGAGCTGAATCCCCCCACGCCGGAGGTACTAACTGATGTTACCTGAACTCGGACATTTCGCTCTCATTATTGCTCTTTGTCTCGCCGTCGTGCAGGGCATCTTTCCGATTGCAGGTGCTGCCCGCGGTAATGCCAGCCTGATGGCTATGGCGCGCCCAGTCGCGCAGGGGCAGTTTGTCTTTCTTGCCCTGGCGTTTGGCATTCTGGTCTACGCCTTCATCAATAACGATTTCTCCGTGGCTTATGCGGCGCATAACTCCAACTCTCAATTACCACTGGGGTATCGGATATCCGCCGTCTGGGGAGCGCATGAAGGGTCGCTTCTGCTCTGGAGTTTCATCCTCAGTATCTGGATGCTGGCAGTTAGCCTGTTTAGTCGTACCCTGCCACAACGTTTTGTGGCCCGCGTGCTGGGTGTGATGGGGCTGGTGAGTACCGGTTTCCTGCTCTTTCTGATCTTTACTTCAAATCCGTTCCTGCGTATGACTCCAATACCGCTGGATGGTGCCGATCTGAACCCACTATTGCAGGATTTCGGTCTGATTGTCCATCCACCGATGCTGTATATGGGTTATGTGGGCTTTTCCGTTGCCTTTAGTTTTGCGATTGCAGCACTACTGGATGGTCGCCTCGATGCAGCCTGGGCCCGTTGGTCACGCCCCTGGACAACCGTCGCATGGGTGTTCCTGACAATTGGTATCGCCCTTGGCAGTTGGTGGGCTTACTACGAACTCGGCTGGGGAGGCTGGTGGTTCTGGGACCCGGTTGAAAATGCCTCATTTATGCCCTGGCTGGTCGGTACTGCACTGATCCATTCACTGGCGGCGACCGAAAAACGCAATGTTTTCAAACACTGGACGGTATTACTCGCAATCTGCGCCTTCTCTCTCAGTCTGCTGGGAACATTCCTGGTGCGCTCAGGTGTGCTGACATCGGTTCACGCCTTTGCCTCGGACCCCGCGCGTGGTGTATTTATTCTCGCCTATCTGGTGGTGGTTATCGGTGGTTCTCTGGCCCTCTATGCCTGGCGTGCGCCCAGCAGTAGTCTGGCTGGCACAAGTTTTAAAACCGTGTCCCGAGAAAGCTTCCTGCTGGTGAATAACATTCTGCTGGTGGTCGCCATGGCCAGCATCCTGCTAGGCACCCTCTATCCTCTATTGATAGATGCGCTTGGCATGGGCAAATTGTCTGTTGGTCCTCCATACTTCAATGCCGTGTTTATTCCCTTCATGATTCTGGTTGCCTTATTTCAGGCTATTGGCTCGCTGGCGCGCTGGAAACACGACAGTGGTTCAAGGCTGGCACAACAGTTCAAGTTTGCCTCTCTGGCCTGTCTGGTCATCGGCGTGTCTATTAGTTTCATGTTGTATGACGACTCTGGCGTTAAGGCAGGTGTCGGCATTCTGATTGCTACCTGGGTCTTCTGTGGCACCCTGATTGTGACCTGGCAGCAGGTCGCTAAGAAGAAAAACAAGCTGGCTGCCCTGGGTAAAGTGTCGCAATCCTTTTATGGCATGACACTGGCTCATCTTGGTTTTGCGATTACTATCGTTGGCGTCACCATGTCCAGCCTTTACAGTACCGAGGAGCATGTACGCATGGCACCCGGTGACAGCCAGCAGGTTGGTGAATATGTGTATACCTTTACCGCTATACATGATATCGAAGGCCCCAACTATTCTGCGACAGAGGGGCAGATTGATATCTACGATGGTGACACTCTGATCAGCACCCTACGCCCCCAGAAACGCATCTATCACGCGCGTAACATGCCGATGACAGAAGCCGGCATTGAACCCGGCCTGTTCAAGGATCTGTATGTCTCTATGGGCGAACCGCTAGGTGGAGGTGCATGGAGTCTGCGCCTGTATTACAAACCATTTATCCGCTGGATCTGGCTGGGCGCCATTTTCATGGGTTTGGGTGGGATTCTGGCTATTACTGACAGACGCTATCGACTGAAGGCACGTAATACCGAGTCGACCTCTGTGTCAGCTAATAACGCAACGGCATAGGGCCAGGAAACAAACATGATTCGAAAACTGGTACCGTTGTTATTGTTTATAGTGCTGGCAGTTTTTCTGGGGATAGGCCTGACGCTAAACCCCAGGGAAGTCCCCTCGCCCCTGATCGATAAACCCTTGCCCGGCTTTTCACTGAGCAAGGTAAAACAGGCCGATCAAACCTTCGCATCCACTGATTTAAAAGGTCAGGTCTCCCTGTTGAATGTGTGGGCCTCCTGGTGCGTTGCCTGCCGGGTTGAACACCCGGTGTTGGTGAAACTAGCACGCAGTGGGCAGGCCAATATCTATGGCCTCAACTACAAGGACAAGCGTGAGGATGCCCTGCGCTGGCTGGAATATTATGATGATCCTTACCAGTACAGTGGTTTCGATAATCTCGGTAAAACCGGCATAGACCTCGGTGTGTACGGCGTACCGGAAACATTTGTTATCGATAAGCAAGGCGTCATTCGTTATAAACACATTGGGCCTATTACCGACGAAGTGTTCGCGGAAAAAATTCGTCCCATCATTCAGCAACTGGAAGCAGCACCACAATGAAGCAGTTTTTTACCCTGACAGCATTATTGATGCTGTGTTTAGTCAGCCCCCTTACGATCAGCAACAGCTTTGCCGGTGACGTACCCTTTGAGTTTTCCAGCCCTGAAGAGCAGGAACGCTTCAAGAAACTGACCGAAGAGTTGCGCTGTCTGGTCTGCCAGAATCAATCGCTCGCGGACTCGCATGCTGAACTGGCACAGGATCTGCGCAATGAGGTCTACCGGGAAATGAAGGCCGGTAACAGCAATGAGGAAATCATTCGTTATCTGGTCGATCGCTACGGAGACTTCGTTCTCTATCGTCCACCATTGAAAGGTACCACCTACCTGCTGTGGTTCGGCCCATTTATGTTTCTGGTGATAGGCGCCCTGATTGCCTTTTTGTTGCTACGCAAAAAACCCGTACGGGAAATCACCGAGGAAGAAAGACAACGTGCAACAGAGTTGTTGCGTGACACACCGCAAGAAGAAGGCAAAAAATCATGATCACGTTCTGGTTACTCTGTGCCGCTATGCTGGCACTGGCACTGGGCTTTGTTGTACTGCCACTAATGAAGAGCCGTACGGCTGAGGTTTCCAATCGAGAAAACCTGAATATCAGCATTCACCGGGATCATCTAAAAGATCTGGAGCGGGAACTTGAAGAGGGTCTGATTGAAAAAGCCGACTTTGATAAGGCGGTTGAAGAGCTGGAAATAGAACTGCTGTCAGATATGCAGGGTGAAGAGGAACAGACATCTTCCCAAACTGGTCGCCCCGTCATCGCGGCTGTACTTCTTTCTGTCACGGTGCCTGTCATATCCGTTTTTATCTATCTAGCACTAGGCGAACCGCAACTGATTGAAGGTGTTCCACAGCAACAGGTCGTCGAAGGTGCAACGACTGATGAAATGCATTCTATCGTGCAGATGGTTGAAAGACTGGAAGCGCGTCTGCAGGAACAACCCAACGATGGAGAAGGCTGGAACATGCTGGCGCGTTCTTATCTGGTACTCAAGCGCTTCCCGGAGGCGACAGCAGCCTATAAAAAATCACGTGAACTGATCGGCGACAACCCACAGTTGCTCTCAGACCTGGCAGAAGCCATGATCATTTCGAACAATAATGCCTTCACTGAGGAGTCTGTAGATTTACTTAATCAATCGCTGAAAGCAGACCCTAACAATAAAAAAGCCTTATGGATGGCTGGCTATTTTGCTCTCGAACAAAGCCAGATCGAGACGGTACTGCAACTCTGGAGACGCCTGCTAGGTCAATTCCCGGCGGGGAGCACCGAGGCCATTGCGCTAAGTAAACACATCACCGAAATCATGCAACAAAATGGCATCACCGGCCCTGGCGCAACCCTTGAGACTAATGCAGCAGAAAAGGCACCTGCCAGCACAGCTGCTGCAACACAAACTCAACAAACAGCAACCGGTAGCGCATCCATTCAGGTTCATGTATCACTGGATCCTGCGGTTGCTGCCAATGCCTCACCAGACGATATCGTCTTCATCTATGCACGTGCTGCTGAAGGCCCAAGAATGCCACTGGCTATTTCCCGGAACCGCGTCAGTGAACTGCCGTTGACGGTCACGCTGAATGACAGCATGGCGATGTCTCCAGAAATGAGCCTGTCTAAGTTCAACCAGGTTGTTGTTGGAGCACGCGTTTCCAAATCCGGTAACGCGATGCCGGCCAGTGGTGACATCAATGGTAGCAGTGGTGTGATATCTCTTACTGAGGTGCTCGGCGTCAGGGTCACCATTAACGAAATCATCCCCTGAGCAGCTACTTGCATGAATATCACCCTGGATGCACTGCTGGTCATAGATGCTATTGCACGCACGGGCAGCTTTTCCGGTGCAGCCAATGAATTATCACGAGTGCCTTCAGCGATCACCTACAGCATCCAGAAAATTGAAAGTGATCTCGGGGTTACATTATTTGATCGACAGGGCAACCGCCCTCGTCTGACAGCGGCCTGTGAACGCCTGCTGCTTGAAGGTCGCGAGATTTTAAAATCTGCGAGTCGACTGGAAAAGACTCTGAGTCTGGTTGAACATGGCTGGGAGAGTTCGTTACATATCGCTATCGGTGAACTGGTCTCCCTGGCGGATCTTTACCCGATTATTAACCAGTTCAACAGGGGGGATAAATTAACCCATCTGAGTTTTAGTGATCAGGTCCTAAGTGGTTCATGGGATGCGCTGGTCAGTGGTCGCGCCGATCTGATCGTCGGCGCCAGCTTCGATGGCCCGCCGGGTGGCGGATACATCGCAGAACAGTTAGGCACGGTCTGTTTTTCTTTTATTACCGCGCCGACGCATCCATTGGCCAGCGAAGCAGAACCCATAAGTCAGAGCCTGATCAAGGAACACACCGGTATTGTCGTGCATGATACCTCCATCAAGCTGCCATTACGCACGGCAGGGCCAGTTTACTCAGGACAACACATCATTACGGTGCCGAGTATGGAGGCAAAACTTGACGCAATTAAAGCCGGACTCGGGGTTGGCTCCCTGCCCTGTCATCAGGTCAAAAAGGATCTCGAATCCGGTAAACTCGTGTGCAAACAAATCGAAGGAGGTACCACTGATCCACCTTTTTACGTGGCGCGTACCAAAAACAGTAACGGTAAGGCATTACTCTGGTTTTATAAAAAGTTTTGTGACGCGGATTTTTTCCGTGAAAAATTCGTCAAACCCGAATACAACATCTAGCAGTCTTATATTTGGAATGGTGATCGAGGAGATGCATATGAACATTAGCAGACTAAAAACTGAGAGCAGATCAAACCTCATATTGAATAGCACTCGCCTGTTGGCAGCTGCTATGTTTCTGTTCGGTTCCAGCATGGTGATAGCAACGCCAGAAGAGGATCTTCAAAAAGGCATAGATGCCTATAACCAGGGCGATGTAGTCGGCGCCATGACATATTATCAAAAAGCCGCAGACGATGGTTATGCCCCCGCCATGTCCTGGTTAGGTTATATACTCGACCAGTCTGAACAGGAAAAGGAGGCTGTCGAGTGGTATAAAAAAGCCGTTGAGCTGGGCAACCCTGAAGCAAAGCACCGCCTCGGCGAAAAGTATGCAGGAGGCGAAAGTGAAGGCGTAGAACAGGACTTTGACAAGGCACGGCAATTGATTACTGAAGCCGCTGAAGCAGGTCATATCAATGCCATGCATGCGCTCGCAACGGAGTATGAACGTGGAGGAATGGGCCTGCAGATCAACCAGGAAAAGGTCATTTACTGGCTGGAACAGGGTGCTCGACTGGGCGATCTATGGTCTATTCAACGACTTGTAAAAGCCTATCGTTGGGGTGAAACGGGACTCGCAGTGGATGAGGAAAAGGCCAAACAGTGGGAGTCAAGACTCACCTCTCCCAAAGCCAAATAATATCAGAACTCATTGATCTACGGAGTTCCACAAGATGAATAAACATATATCTAAATTTTGTCTGCTGATTGCCCTGACCTGCAACCTGCCAGTTGCACTGGCTGCAGATACTATAAAAGGCCAGCAACTCTATACCGAGTACTGTGAGTCCTGCCATGGTTCAGATGGTCGCGGCCTGATGCCCGACACCAGAGACTTCACTCGTGGCGATGGACTGTTCCGCAGCGACATAGAAATACATGCCTCTATCCAGACAGGGAAGAACGGCATGCCCTCTTATCAGGGAATAATAAGTGACAGAGAAATATTCGACATCATTTCATACCTCAGGACCTTTCAAAGATGAGACAACTACTTCGTTGCATGACTTTCTGGCTATTTGCACTACTGCTCAATGCCTGTTCCGACTCTGATCAAAGCGCTGATTCAGGCACGACACAGAAAGCCAGCCAGCCACCAGCAGTGACCGAACAGAAATCCACCGCTGCGGTCACACAGGAAGCAGTGACAACTGCTCCGATGGTGCTTAACACCTTCCAGGTGGGTGAGGAGGTGTATGTCAGGTCGCTGACCATAGAAGCCTCAACCAACACCCTCTGGGTTGGCACGTCTACCGGGGTACACGAAATTGATCTCGCCTCAACTGATCCACGCAACACCTTCACCCGCGAGCACGGACTTGCCAATGAATACGTGTTCGCTATCGGCATCGACCGCGACGACTATAAGTGGTTTGGTACCAATGCCGGTGGTGTGTCCCGCTATAAAGATGGCGACTGGAAGACATTCTTCCCCATGCATGGACTGGCCGACTACTGGATCTATTCCTTTGCCCAACAGGCCAATGGGGATTTCTGGATAGGTACCTGGGCCGGGGTGAACAAGGTAAATCTCGACACTCTGGAATTCACGACCTATGTCAAAGAGCTGATCAATGAATGGGTTTACGGACTTGATATTGATTCACAGGATCGCGTCTGGTTCGGCACCGAAGGTGGCGTAAGTATGTACGACAACAAGGAATGGGTCTCCTGGACACATGCTGACGGACTCGGTGCAGACAATAGCGCACAACTGCAGAGCAATAAAAACACCGGTCTGGGCACGCGTTCACGCCATGATCTAAATGTCCTGAATAACGGTACTGAAACCTACAACCCGAACTATGTATTCGCCATCCATGTAGACCCCAACGATCATGTATGGGCAGGAACATGGGGTGGTGGTGTGTCACGTTATGACGGCAAGCAATGGACCAATATCACAGACAAGGACGGACTCGCCGGTAATCTGGTCTACAGCATCGCGCAATCAGACGATGGCGTACTGTGGTTCGGCACGAATAAAGGCCTGAGCCGTTATGACGGTAAAAACTGGCAAACCTATAACACAGAAAACGGGCTGCTGGCAGACAATGTGTATGCCATCGCAACCACCGCTACTGGTCAGATCTGGGTTGGCACCAAGAGAGGTGTAGCATTACTCGGACAGGATCCACACCTGGGAGGCAATACCGCACAATGAAACGCTTTAACAAAACGCTCCTTTCGCTGCTGTTCGCTAGCGCAATGAATCAGCCTTATGCTGCAGAGACAACTACGCCTGCTGCCGTAGCCCCTGTTCCCGCGACCAGCACCGCTAGCCACCCCGCCACAGCGGGTCATCCGGCGGTCAACCCACACGCAAATTTCACCCATTTCCGTGTCGGCGACCGTAATGTGAAGCGCATTTTTGCAGACGGAGACATCGTCTGGGTCGGTACCTCGGGTGGTGTTATCCGCTATGACACAACAACAGATCAGTACAAGTTATTTGATGTGAAATCCGGCCTGCTGGCACACGGTATATTTTATCTCGGCAAGCTGTTCGACAGACTGGCAGTGGGTACATACGGCGGTGGTCTATCAATCCTGAAATCAGATCTGAGTGGCTGGGACACCTATAATGTGCCAGAAGGTCTGGCCGATGCCTTCGTCTACGGTGTACAGGAAATGGACAATGGTGACATCTGGATCGCAACCTGGTCAGGTGCCAATCTGGTCAAGGATGGCGATCTGGGCAACCCGGAAAAATGGGAAACCTATACCGTTGAAAACACCAATCATGGCCTCCCCAACGACTGGGTCTACGCACTCGCCAAAGGTAAAGACGGCACCATATGGTTCGCAACGGAAGGTGGTCTTGCCCATTTCGCCGATGGCAAATGGGAAAACTGGGATCACAAAAAAGGTGTCGGTGCAGAGTATGACCTGGTGAAGGCGGACATCCAGTACAAGACTGATCCGGGCAAGGCTTCCAAGCATCATGCCCGCCAGAAAGAAGAATATGATCTGCAGGAAGTCGATATTTCCTATAACCCCAATTACATCATTTCACTGGCGGTTGATAATGATGGCAGTGTCTGGGCTGGTACCTGGGGCGGTGGTCTGGTGCACAACGTGGATGGCAAAATCACCAACTACACGACTAAAGATGGGCTGCCGGGCAATCATATATTCGCCCTGCATATCGATTCAAAAGGTACGCTATGGGTAGGAACATCGAACGGCCTTGCCAAAATGGAAGATGGAAAATTCAAGACATATGGCACGAACAACGGCCTGTTCGCCAATAACGTGTTTTCCATTACTTCCGATCAGGAAGGAAAATACTGGATTGGCTCTTATGGTGGCGTAGCACGTATTAACAGCCTGCCCTGATCTGCAACAACAGGTGTCTGTCGAAAACCGGCTTGACCAGCAAGCCGGTGTCGACAGATATGCTCGCAGTTAATGCAGATCCATATTCAGTTGATCAACCAGTTCTGCCCAGTCAGAATCATTCTGCAGGGCTTCTTTGAGAAACGCAGCCTGACTTTCAGACCATAAATCTGCATCTGCAACATGCGTGTTGGGATCCAGAGGTCCTTCAGACTCAATAAAGTGATCAATTTGCTCTGGCTGATCTGGCAGTCCTAGCTGCGCAAATAAATCGCTCATGGTGTGAACATGGGAATCCATATTCTCTCCTCCTGTTCTAAACCTGACACTCAAAGTATAGACAATCAGATTCCTCCGACACAGATAAAAAAACACCCGTGAAAGGGTGTTTTTTTTATCTGTGTTTTGCAGGTCTTTTATTCTTTAGAACGCCCCACATAGTCACCGGTTCGTGTGTCTATCTTGAGGATCTCACCCTCTTCAATAAACAGAGGCACTTTCACCACAGCCCCGGTTTCAAGGGTCGCCGGTTTGGAACCGCCCGAGGCGGTGTCACCACGCAAACCCGGATCGGTTTGTGAAATCTGCAGGGTAACAAAGTTCGGGGCGGCGACAGACAGAGGCTGACCATTCCAGAGCATCACAGTACAGGTTTCTTCACCCTTCAACCATTTCGCGGCATCAACCATCGCGGGTTCGCCGGCAGTGCATTGTTCAAAGGTGGTTGGGTCCATAAAGTGCCAGAATTCACCATCGCTATAGAGATATTGTAATTCTGTCTCGACCACATCGGCGGCTTCGACCGACTCGCCCGATTTATAGGTTCGTTCGACCATGCGTCCAGTCTTCAGGTTACGTATTTTGACGCGACTAAAGGCCTGTCCCTTGCCCGGTTTGACAAATTCGTTTTCAACGATCGAACAGGGATCGCCGTCGATCATGATCTTAAGCCCGGACTTAAATTGGTTTGTGTTATAACTAGCCATTGTTTTCTGTACCGTGAATCCAAAAATGGCGCATATGATACCCCGTTCTGCCGATGATTATCAGCCTGTTGACTGGCAATCTGACTATGCCAATGCGATAAAAGACCCACGCGAGTTAATCGATTATCTACAACTCGATCCCAACGCCCTGCCTTACCAGCTGAGTCCGAATAATTCCTTCGCTACCCGTGTACCCTGGTTCTATGCCGAACTGATGCACAAGGGTGATCCCTGCGATCCATTATTGCTGCAGGTGCTCAGTCGAATAGACGAAGAAGAAGTCAGCCCAAAATATGTCAGCGATCCCGTGGGCGACCTCAATGCCGAAGTTGTGCCCGGCCTTCTGCATAAATATCATGGACGGGTATTACTCATTACAACAGGCGCCTGTGCGGTACATTGTCGCTATTGTTTTCGCCGACATTTTCCTTACACCCATTCAAATCCACTGAAGACCGAACTACCGCGTGTACTCAGTTATATAAACGATGATCCCGGCATCAACGAGGTCATCCTCAGCGGTGGCGACCCACTGTCATTGAGTAATGAACGTCTCAGGCAAATCATTACCAGCCTTGAGGCGATACCTCACCTGCACACACTAAGACTACACAGCCGTTTACCGGTTGTGCTACCGTCACGCATGGACAGGGATCTACTCGATAGCCTGTCCGCTACTCGTCTGAAGGTCGTTCTGGTCATTCATGCAAACCATGCCCAGGAAATCAGTACCGAGTTGGTACTGGCCTGTAAGACAATGCAAACAGCGGGAATCACGCTGCTCAACCAGTCCGTATTGCTCAAGGATGTTAACAACCGTGTTTCGTCTCTAAAGGCTCTTAGCCAGGCACTGTTTCGTGCCGGCGTGCTGCCCTACTACCTGCATTTACTGGATAAGGTCGCGGGAGCCGGTCATTTCGAGGTTGATCGCCAACAGGGATTGTCGCTGATGCACGAATTGCGCAAGCAACTTCCCGGCTATCTGGTACCAAGGCTGGTCAGTGAAGTGGCAGGAGAAGCGAGTAAGCAACCGGTAATTTAAATTCTAACCTAAAGGATTAGTCGGCCCTGTCGATAATCTAATTAACAGGACAGAGTTACCCCTCCCTTCTCTGTTCTGCATACAACTAACCGGATAGCCCCCCTTGCTCTCCGGTTTTTTTTGTCCTGCGTTTGCTGACAGGGAGTTACTGTTTT
>JBFIID010000025.1:0-15498 GCA_041601415.1 Gammaproteobacteria bacterium | reverse complement strand
GCCGAGGGAAAGGACGATAGCATCTTCAGTTGCTGCCGCCTGTAATTCAAAATTAAAACTTCGGCAGAAACGCTTACGTAAAGCCAGCCCCCAGGCCCGATTAAGACGACTGCCATAGGGCGCATGCAACACCAGTTGCATACCGCCCGATTCATCAAAGAAGCGTTCGAGAATCAGGTGATCGCGACTCGGCAAACCACCGAGGGCTGCACAGGCAGTGGCCAGGTAATCTATAATCTGGCTACTCGCCACATCACCAACACCGATTTCCTCACTGAGCCAACGCTGCGCCGCTACGCGATCGGCCAGACGATTCTCGATCTCTTCCCGCAATCTGCCCACTGCCATCGACAGTTCATGGCTACGTGATGGCGCCTCACCAAACCAGAACGGGATGTTTGGCGGCTGGCCGTGTGCATCCTCGACACGCACGGTGCCGGATTCTATACGTAAGACCTTCCACGAGGTGTTACCGAGTTGAAAGATATCACCGGCCATACTCTCGATGGCAAAGTCCTCATCCAGCGTACCAATAAAGATATCCGCCGGGTCCTGCCTGACCTGATAATCCGCATTGTCCGGAATGGCACCACCACAGGTAACGGCGGTGAGTTTCGCGCCGCGCCGGGCGCGTACGCGCTGATTGATGCTATCGTGATGCAGCCAGGCACTGCGACGCCCCCGCCGCGTGCTAAAACCATCGGATAACATGCACAGCACCTGATTGAATTGCTCTCGCTGTAAGTCACGGTAGGGCCATGCCAGACAAATGCGTTCGTATAATTCCCGCTCCGCCCATTCCTCACAGGCGACCATCGCCACCATCTGCTGGGCCAGTACATCCAGCGGCTGCTCAGGAACAATCAGTTCGTCCAGTTCACCCCGACGAATCGCATCCAGCAGGGCGGCAGCTTCCACCAGTTCATCGCGGCTGAGTGGAAACAGTCGTCCTTTAGGCAGGCCATCAATGCTATGCCCTGAGCGGCCGACGCGTTGCAGGAAGGTGCTGATGGCGCGCGTCGAACCGATCTGACAGACCAGATCCACATGGCCTATATCGATACCCAGTTCCAGCGATGCGGTCGCTACCAGCACCCGCAGTTCACCCTGCTTCAGACGTTGTTCCGCGCCCAGGCGCTTGTCTCTGGACAGACTACCGTGGTGCGACATGACATTGTCTTCACCCAGGGTCTCACTCAGATGATGTGCCAGACGTTCGGCCATGCGTCGTGTATTGACAAAAATCAGCGTCGTTGCATGTGTTTCAATCAACGCTGTCAGTTGTTGATAAACCTCGTCCCAGACCTGATTCGAGGCGACCGCTTCAAGCGGTGAGTCGGGCAGACAGAGCTGAATATCGCGTTCCCGCCGGTGACCACTATCGACAATCTGACAGTCCTGTCGGCGGCTTATACCGACCAGAAAATCCGCCACGCGCTGAATCGGTTTCTGTGTTGCCGACAGACCAATGCGTTGCAGTGGCTGTTCACTCAGGGCCTCCAGCCGTTCCAGACTCAGACTTAGGTGCGAACCACGCTTGCTGCCGGCGATGGCATGGATTTCATCCACTATCACACTCCGCCGACCGCGCAACATTTCACGGCCACTGTCGCTGGTGAGCAGGATGTAGAGGGATTCCGGGGTTGTCACAATGATATGGGGGGGATGACGCCGCATCATTGCACGCTGGCTCTGGGGTGTATCGCCGGTGCGCACAAAGCTTCGAATCGGTATTTCTGGCAGGCCCATGGCCAGCAGTTCCTGATTTATGCCCTGCAGCGGTAGTTCCAGGTTTTTGTGGATGTCGTTACTCAGCGCCTTCAGGGGCGAGACATAAACGACCGATGTCTGATCACTGAGTTGCCCCTCTAAACCGGCCAGCACCAGGTCATTGATCGCCGACAGGAAGGCCGCCAGCGTTTTACCCGAACCGGTCGGTGCCGCCACCAGTGCATGCTGTCCTGATCCAATCGCGTGCCAGGCCTGCAACTGGCAGTCAGTCGCCTGACTGAAGGTTTTCTCAAACCAGACGATAACAGCAGGATGGAAATCGGGCAGCGTCATGCTTCAAGTAAATCATCTATTCACAGACATGGAAAGGCAGCCGCTAAATTCGCTGCTAGAATCAGCGCATGGACATATTGATAATCCTCGCAGCAGGGATCGTGCTGTACGCCATCATCATCTTCAATCGACTGGTCAAACTGCGCCACCAGGTACTGACGGCCTGGAGCGATATCGATGTACAGTTGAAGCGCCGTCACGACCTGATCCCGAAACTGGTGGATGCGGTCAAACAATACGCCGATTATGAACAGGCTACTCTGACGGTGGTAACCGAGCTACGCAGTCAGAGCCGCAACACCGAGAAAATCACCGAAAAAGCCAATGTGGAAGGCATGCTCGGCCAACAGTTGCAGAAACTCATGGTCCTGGCCGAGGCCTATCCGGATCTGAAAACCAGTGAGTCTTTTCTGGATCTACAGGCGCAACTCACCGAGGCAGAAAACACCCTTCAATATGCACGCCGCTATTACAACGGCAGTGTGCGAGATTTGAATACGCGGATTGAATCCTTCCCGGATCTACTTATCGCAGGGCCACTGAATTTTACCAGTGCCGACTATTTCGATTACGAGGACACAATATGAGCACGCGACTGCTGTTAATTCTCAGCCTGTTTCTGACCTCACCACTGGTACAGGCCGACGAACGGATTCTTTCCTACCACAGCGATATCCAGATCCTGCAGGATGGCAGTATGACGGTCACCGAAACGATTCAGGTGCGTGCAGAAGGTCGCAAGATCAAACGCGGTATCTATCGTGATTTCCCAACCACGTACAAAGACCGTCTGGGCAATCGTTACACCGTAGGCTTTGGCTTGCAGTCGGTAACGCGCGATGGTCAGCCAGAGGCCCATCACATCAAGCAACGCAGTAACGGGGTGCGTATTTATATCGGCTCGGAAAATGTCATGCTCCCGAAAAACACTTATACCTATCGTCTACGCTATAGCACAAATCGCCAACTGGGATTTTTTGAACAGCATGATGAACTGTACTGGAATGTCACCGGAACGGAGTGGGACTTCCCGATCAACCAGGCCAGTGCAAGCGTCTATCTACCCGGCAATATTCCGGCGGGGGATATTGTGGTGGAAGGATATACCGGTGCCGCCGGTGCAAAGCATCAGGACTATAACGCCCGGGTCGATGCCAACAGCGTAAGCGAATTCATTACCACACGACCGCTGCAGCGACATGAGGGACTAACGATTGTCGTCTCATGGCCGAAAGGCTACATCGCTGAACCGAGTGCCCAGGACAAACTCAAGTATGTGATGAATGACAATAGCCACCTGCTGGCAGGCGGCGGCGCGCTCCTGATTCTGCTGACCTATTATCTGTTTGCCTGGTTCCGTGTGGGCCGCGATCCGGACGAGGGCGTTATCGTCACCCGCTATGAACCGCCCGAGGGTTACTCACCCGCCTCCATGCGTTTTATTTCAAAGATGTCATATGATGACAGGGCCTTTGCCACGGCGCTGATTAATCTGGCGATCAAGGGCTATCTGCACATCAGCGAAGACGAGGATGTCTACAGCCTGAAAAAACGCCCTCTGGAATCTCAACCGCCGATGGCGCCCGGAGAACAGGCACTCATGGAGAGTCTGTTCAGTACCGGCAGTCTTGTAACCCTGAAAAAATCCAGTCATAAAACCATCAGGGCCGCTAAGCAGGCGCATGAAGAATCGCTGGCCAACGATTATGAGCGCCTGTATTTCAATACCAACAGTGGCTGGATGCTACCAGGGCTGTTAATTACCATACTGATGCTGGTCGTGATCATCATGCGTATGCCCAGGGGTGAACCACAGATGGTGGTGATCTTTATGACGGTCTGGCTTAGCTTCTGGTCGATGGGCACATTTGCCCTGCTAATCTCGGCTATCAATGCCTGGCGCGCGGCATGGCATAACGGCTTCGCCGGACTGGTCAGCGCCATCGGCATGACCGCCTTCAGTATTCCCTTCGTTGGCGGACTGGGTGTGGGGATCTGGATGCTGGCGGAGAACTCATCCATTTCGACGGTCGTTCTGCTGCTCGTGGCACTGGCGATCAATTTCCTGTTTTATATCCTGCTGCGCGCACCTACCCGAGCGGGAAGACGCTTACTGGATAATATTGCCGGTTTCAGGGATTACCTGCAGGTCGCTGAACGAGATGAACTCAACTTCAAACACCCGGCAGGAAAAACCATAGAAACCTTCGAAAAGTTCCTACCCTATGCCCTTGCACTGGACGTTGAGCAGGCCTGGGCCGAGGAGTTCAGCGGGGTACTGGCCAGCACCCTGGTAAATGAGCAGCAATATCATCCGAGCTGGTACAGCGGACATCACTGGAACCTGAGCCAGCCCGTCAGCTTTACCCGAGGCCTGGGGTCTGCACTGGAATCATCGATTGCCGCGTCATCAGTCGCCCCCGGCAGCTCATCAGGTGGCGGTGGTGGTGGCTTCTCCGGAGGCGGCGGCGGCGGCGGTGGTGGTGGTGGCTGGTAACGACTCCTGCCAGTCCTCCTGCGCCCATAAAAAACCCCGCATTGCGGGGTTTTTAGTCATCAGTGCTGAGCTTATACCTTGCGTTTACGCTGCACACCCAGTCCCAATAAAGCTATTCCCATCAGTGCCAGTGTGCCTGGTTCCGGTATAGGTGTTGCAGTGGTCGGTGCGGAGGCATCATGCGACCAGGGCGCCTTGTAGTCCACGTCCAGATCACCATTGGCTTTAGTCACCACATGGTAGAGGTCGAAATGCAGGTTGAAGGCCTCCAGCATACCGCTGGTGTCCAGGTTGAAGGCCTTGTAGAACATGCCGCTGAGACCATCCGGGGTCAGACCAGGGTCATCCTGGGTATTCGCCAGACTGGTGGTATCACCGGCATTAAAGGTAAAACTTGTTTCCAGATAGAAGGTCTCGAAAATACCGTGCGAAGAGACATCCTTTGGATCGGTGGCCGAGGTCATGTCGAGTTCAACCGGTGGCGTACCAAAGATCATGTCATTGATATCACGCGTCACGCCGTCAAGGACAAAGGAACCGAAGTTCACCGGATCAGGCCCAATCTTCGGCGCAATAGCTATCGACAGGTGATAGGTCTCGGTCAGAAGCTCCGTTTCGGTCACACTACCCCCTGGTGTACCAAAGGCATACAGGGTAAAAACTTTCTGATCGGTAATAATGTCCTGATGCACGGGATCATAGGTTCCTCCCTGAATACCCAGTTGTAGATTAGGTATTGCCTGGGCTGCGCTTACAGCCACGGTAAGGGCTGATGCGATGAACAGTCGGCTTGCGAATCTCATGACAATTTCCTCATTATGTTGCGCGGAACCATGCACTTTTCGCACCAACATAACAACCCATTGATATTCATAGCTATTTCTCCAGCCATGAGGAATAGTTCGATGGCTTTGTAAATCATATAGACAAAATAACTAATCAATTTGTCGCATTAACTACTGTTTGTTTAGAGAACAATCGCCAGCCCAGTTTTTATTCCATGAATTCAATTGCTTAGCAATTCATCTGCGAAAACAAAGAGTGTAAAGAATTCTGACATGTCACACCGGCGCTGTTATACGCTAAGTAACGCCCTCGCCTCTTCGATCTCCGTTTTCGCATCTTCAAGAATTTTGATACTCATTTTCGGCGTCAACTCCCCCAGCGAGAGTTTGTGAAAGGCCGGTACGGTGTCTATTCTGGGTAGCGCGGACATGCCTTTCTTACCGATGTAGCTGTGCAATTTGGCAACAATGACCAGATTGGCATAATCGCCCGATTTACTGGACTCATACATCCAGTCACTGCCGTGTTCTGCCGCATTGACGATAATCCGGTTGATATTCCACTTGCTCAGCATCATTGCGCCCATTTCGCCTTTTAGTTCGTTGATAATCACATCCAGTTCCTGATCATCGACATCAATTCCGAAGTACTCCTCCGCATAGCCGAGAATAGGGATCACGCCAATATCGTGTAGCAGTCCGGCCAATAAGGCCGTCTCTGGCTCATACTCCTTACTCATACGCGCCAGTACTGCGGCGATAGCCGCCACATCCTGAGCATGTTCCCACTGAACCTTCATTCGCGCACGTATGGTGTCGGAACGTGATTTGAATAAATCACGGATCGAATAACAGGTGACCAGTTCATGTGCAGCATTTACACCCAGCCGGGTAATCGCTGACTGGCAGGAAGTAATCTCGGAACGACCCCGGTAGATGGGACTGTTAGCAACCCGAATCAATTTGGCGGCCATAGATGGATCGGTGTTGACGATGCGCGCCAGGCGTGCGGAGCTTTCATCACCCTTGCCGATGGCCTCACGGATCTTGAAGGCCACATCGGGCAGGCTGGGTAATTTAATCCTGTTTTCCTTCAGTTCCTTGCGAAAATCCAGATACATCGGGTGCTTGCGGGCCATCATACTCATGGTCAGGTCACCGGCGGGTACGGGATCCTGAGGCGCAAGTCGAATTAACTGTTCCAGGGCCATGCGATTGACCACAAAATACAGAACCCGCCCACGGGCGGTGACGGTGTACTGACAGGGACGCAGTTTCGCTATCGGCTGACGAGCGTCTTCGGTTCCCGCCTTGATGAACAGCAACTCCCCCGATCGCCCCGTCAACACCACTTCCCCTTCAAACAGAAAATACAGGTTGTTGGTGGTGGAACCGAACTCAATCAATTCATCACCTTTATTGGCCTGCTTCAACTCAAGCTCGAACGCCAATGGGATGAGTTGTTCAGAACTCAGGGCGTTAAATGCCTCATATCGCCGGAGGGTGCCGGGCTTAATGTGATTTTGTGGTGATTTTTGCTGGGTTAGCATGATTGCAACAAGACTTCTCCAGGTTTCTGATTAGATACCCCTTTAGCGGCTTGAAAATAAAAATATTTAGCCCCGCAGCAGAGAAAAAAACTGTTTTTACCGTTCTGGGAGTGGGAGATTCAGAGGCTTTTAACAGGCGTTAATCAGTCAGCTTTGGATAGCAAACCGGGGAGACTCAATGCTTGAACAAACAGGCCAAACAATACCACTCCGTAGGCAATGGACTGGATCGTATACCAGTAATCCAGTTCGGTAGGTAAAGACAGAGCCAGAGCCAGGGTCACTGCACCCTTCACACCTGACCAGTTAAACAGCAGTCTCTCACGCCAGTGAAAATGCTTAATCCCCGGCACGTATCCGAGCAGGCCAAGTAAACCAACGGTGGTAATACTACGTCCAAGAAGCACCGCTACAATACCGGTCAACATGGCCAGCCACTGACTACTAAACATCTCCAGCGTGATCGTCACGCCTGCGAGCAGATAGATCAGCGCGCCGGCACAATAGGCGTTGAATTCCCAGAACGGCTGAATGAACCCATCCTGCACTGCACCCGGTCGCCGAGACATTTCTCCCAGCAGGAGACCACAGGCCAACACGGACATCACGCCGGAAAGCATGAGCAGATTATCGGCGATGACCCAGGCACTGTAGGCGCTGATCAGCGTTATCAGACCACGGGTACTGAGCGAGCGCGTTTTTCGCATCAGCAGATGAGCCAGCCCCCCGACCAGCACTCCGATTGAGAGACCACCACAGGTGACCAGGAAGAACTTCAGGAGTAGTGACACCCAGTGGGTGCTCAGATACTCCAGATTATTACCGGACATCTCACTCGCGAGCCCGAGTAACAGGCTGAACAGCACAATAGTGGTTGCATCGTTAAACAGACTTTCGCCTTCAAGAACACTGATCAGGCGTTCGGATATACCCGATTCCCTGAGTAGCGGAATCACCGCCGTCGTATCCGTGGCCGACAAAATCAGTGCGCTAATAAACGCCGCCATCCAGGGGAATCCCGTTGCATGTCCAATACCAAAATAAAGTAGACAGGCGGTGATCAGCAGGCTCACCAGTAATAAAGGGATTGCCAGCAGGAGCACCGGGACGAGAACCTTCAAAAGATGCCGAAGCTGCATCTTGTAGGCTGATTCAAACACCAGAAGCGGAACGAGGATGAAGAACACCAGTTCACCAAAGTGATACCAGCGCAGCCCCGTATCAATACCCTGTGCGGTCACCAGCTCAGATCCAATGAAGCCGACCAGCACCAGGGCGGCACTAAAAGGTACGCGAAGACGACGTGCGACTGGTTCAATCAGTATCGCAAGCAGCAACATGCTCATTAGCATGAAAACGGTCTGCGTGGTGTTCATCGAGATGGGTTCATCGCAAGCAAAAAATAACCGGCATCAGGGCCGGCTATTTTGATTACACACTTGTCTGATTCGTTCTGAATTTCTTCGCAATCCAGTAATCCAGACTCAGGTAGCGTCCCCCCCCAAGAAATAGCAGGGCCAGCAGCATGATGAAATAGGTGGCTGCGAACTCAATACCGTTATTCAGAATCACCAGACTGCCATTTTCGGTCAACCAGTCATAGTTAGCATGTTCCTGTAATATGCTCTTCGCCCGGTCGAGACGTTCAATCGCACCGACAGTGCGTTCACTGGCAAAAATGCCACTGCCTTCGGCCACCGCAAGCCAGCCATTCTGAAGATGAACAGTCAGGGCGGCGACAATCATGGTCACCATAAGGGGAATGGAAATCCAGCGCGTCGCCAGACCAAATAACAGGAGGATGGCACCACCCGCCTCGGTCAGGGTTGCTGCCCAGGCCATAAAGGTTGGGAAGGGTAATCCAAGTCCCCAGTCGGGATTACCAAACCAGGCAATGATACTGTCCATATCGGCCAGCTTTTTAGTACCGGCCATCCAGAAGATGGGAACCAGATAGAGGCGCAACAGGAGTGGTGCAGTGAAATCCAGACATCGTGTTTTTTCGAGCAGATCCTGAAAAACGTTTGCAAGCCCTATCAGACCGTTATTATTTTCCATTGCTGACATGATTCATCCCCTGTTTTAGTCGCCGCTATAATGGACAAGCCATTAGCACGATGGTTTCAGTGTTGCTACTCGCATTTTCTGAATAGAGTTGATCCAGCCATACGCACCGACCACGATTCTGAATTAAACCGGTGTACCAATAACCCGCCTCGTTCAGTCAATCATACCGAGTAATTCTTCGTTTACTGCGTTAGAAAAAAGACGACTACAGGAGAGACCGTTTTTAACGAGCGACCAGAAATGATCAGCCTTTTACCCCGAGTACGATATCGCGCTGCTTAAGCTGCTGCAGAATCTGCAGGCCGCCATCGATCACCACCTCTGGTGTGGGATGTCCCATCTCCTGCGCAATCCCGGAAAGCAGTTGTCGCGTCGTGAGATCTTTTTTCTGCTCGGCACCCTGTTGTATGAGAGTAAGTAATCTCATCGTTATCGGGTTAATCTCCATGAAACCGACTTCATCAGCCGTGTCCCGAAAAACCACGATGCAGGTTAGCTGCGCTGGCGCTTCCCGGGGCATGAATTCAGGAGATATACGGTGTACCGGATAATGGTAACAAAGTGGCAGTGCTAGCGGACTAAGCACCACAACACCGTCCAGTAGATCTCCCTCGGGCTGAATGTCCTGCCAGTCTATTTCACGCGTGTCGATCATTAGACTGGCCTCGATCCATTCGTAATGGGCAAGCTCCCGCATGTAGGGATAGTCCTGGCTCCAGGCCGTCTCGTGTTGCTCAAGATAACGAAGAAACTCTCGAGGCATCTGTGGAAAAAGCGGGGTATGCGCCTGATGATGGGCAAAATAGTCTCGCACCATGGCATGCCACTCGTCCTCCGGCATGATCTGATTCAATACCGGATAGCTGTCCGCCAGGAAACTTTCAACATTGTTGTATAACAGGTCTCTGTAGATCGCGAGTCGTCGATCTTCTATGCCCTCCGGTGCCACATGCGTATCTGGATCACGCATATGCCGAGTGAAGGCATACTGTAACGCGGTGAATTCACCTGTGTGCTCAGGCATTTCGCACCCGTGCTGCTGGCTCTGCAATCTGCCTGTTGGACTGCAGCTCAATAATCCTGTCCACTTCCCGGAGTAACTCTGGTATCGGCGGAATATTAAAATCACGTTCCAGTAATGTCGGGAAAACGCCGAAATGTTGATACGCCTTGTCCAGTAAATCCCAGACAGGGTCGATCACATCCGCCCCATGCGTATCTACGATCAAGTCCTCGGCTTCATTGTAATGTCCGGCGATGTGGGCATAGGCGATTCGATCTGCTGGCAAAGCCTGCAGGTACGTCAATGCATCGTAACGATGATTAACACTATTGACATAGATATTATTAATATCCACGAGCAAACCACAGTCGGCTTCATCCAGCACCGCCGTTAGGAAATCAATTTCACTCATTTGTTGCCCGGGGGCACAGTAATACGAGACGTTCTCCATAATCAGGGGCTGTTCCAGGATTTCCTGCACACGCTTAATCCTTTTTGCGACGTAGTGCACTGCCTCCTCCGTAAACGGGATTGGCATCAGGTCATAGAGATGACCATCATCCGCACAATAGCTCAGGTGTTCACTGTAGCAACGGATCTGATGGGTTTTGAAAAACTGTTTGAGTTTCTGCAGAAATGCTTCATCAAGTGGTGCAGGACCACCGATATTCAATGATAAGCCATGACATAAAACAGGGTGTTGCTCTGCCATCGCCCTGAACTGTCGGCCCATACTGCCACCGACGTCAAGCCAGTTTTCCGGAGCGACTTCGAGAAAAGAGACCTGCTCCGGATAATCATCTAACAGCGGGTCCATCAGGACCCGCCGCAGACCCAGCCCTGCACCATGCGCAGGAAAATTACTGGATGTTTTCATGATACGGGGAAATCAATAACCGCCGCACTTACCTTCTTTTTTCTTGCCCTCACCACACTTACCTTCACCGCACTTACCTTCTTTCTTCTTGCCTTCGCCGCATTTACCTTCACCGCACTTGCCTTCTTTCTTCTTGCCTTCGCCGCACTTACCTTCACCACACTTGCCTTCTTTTTTCTTGCCTTCGCCGCACTTACCTTCACCACACTTGCCTTCTTTCTTCTTACCTTCGCCGCACTTACCGTCGCCGTTATTATCAGCCAGCATGTAGCCGCTGGAAAGTTCGTTAGCAGAGAATGGATTTTCGGCAGCGTTAACCATCGGGACGGCCGCCATTGAAAGGACGAAAGCCGCACCCAGGGCGGCAGCGACGGGTTTTAGAACCTTTTTAGACATGATATTTCCTCCAGCGGAGATCTGCGTTTTATTCCAGAGTAAATTCTTGCAGCTAGCGGCAAATAGATCTGCCATACCTGAATGTGCCTTACAAAAAAAACTGCATGAGCTATGAAAGCTCATGCAGTATCGATCCTGCTATTTCTTGCCTGCGCCGCACTTACCTTCGCCGCACTTACCTTCTTTTTTCTTGCCTTCGCCACACTTACCTTCACCGCACTTACCTTCTTTTTTCTTGCCTTCGCCGCACTTACCTTCGCCGCACTTACCTTCTTTTTTCTTGCCTTCGCCGCATTTACCTTCACCACACTTGCCTTCTTTTTTCTTGCCTTCGCCACACTTGGCTTCACCGCATTTACCCTGTTTCAGGGTTTTTTCAGCATGGCCATCGGCAACCATGTATCCGGATGTAAGTTCGTTAGCTGAGAATGGATTTTCAGCGGCACTGACCATCGGGGCAGCAGCCATAGACAGAACAAAAGCGGTACCTAGCGCAGCAGCGATTGGTTTAAGTGAGTTTTTAGACATAGTATTTCCTCCAGCAGAGATTAGTTTTTTGACTTTTTGGTACTTGCACATCCCTTGTGCGTGATCTGCCACGCGAGACCGGGATATCCTGAGCATACATTAATGCTCTGTGCTATGGACTAGGGAAGGAAAAAAAAGTTTCAGGATTAGACAGGTTTGGAGGAAAGTATTAGTCATCTATCAGCCATCGGCGTTCGACAACACCGATGGCTGAGCTGTTTAGGAGTCCTGTCCGCGGGGTCGCATATGGGGAAATAGCAGCACATCTCTGATCGAGGGTGAGTCGGTGAGTAACATCACCAGTCGATCAATGCCGATGCCTTCACCGGCGGTTGGCGGAAGACCATGTTCCAGTGCGGTGATGTAATCTTCGTCATAGTGCATCGCCTCATCGTCCCCGGCATCCTTGTCTTCAACCTGCTGGCGAAAACGCCGGGCCTGATCGTCCGGATCATTCAATTCTGAAAAACCATTGGCAATTTCGCGCCCGCCGACGAAGAATTCAAAACGGTCTGTAACGAAGGGGTCGTCATCATTACAGCGTGCCAGTGGTGACACCTCCGTCGGATAAGCGGTGATAAACGTCGGATCCTTGAGGCGTGATTCGACCGTTTTCTCAAATATTTCAATCTGTACCTTACCCAGGCCATAGCTGTCTTTTAGCGGAATACCGAGATCAGCGGCAACCTGACGGGCAGATTCCGGATCCTGCAGTTGTTCGGCTTTGATCCCTGGGTTGTAGTGCAGAATCGATTCGGTCACGGTCATGCGTGTAAAGCGTTGAGCGAAATCATAGGTCTCTCCCTGACAGTTGACGGTAGAGGAGCCGAGCACCGTTTCCGTCAGGCCGCGCAACATGTCTTCGGTCAGATCCATCAGGTCATGATAATCCGCGTATGCCTGATAAAACTCGAGCATCGTAAATTCAGGATTATGCCGTGTTGAGAGACCTTCATTTCTGAAGTTGCGATTGATTTCAAAAACCTTTTCAAAACCACCAACCACCAGGCGCTTGAGGTAAAGCTCAGGCGCAACACGCAGGAACAGGCTCATGTCCAGACTGTTGTGATGGGTGATAAAGGGACGAGCCGTCGCACCGCCCGGGATCACCTGCATCATCGGTGTTTCAACTTCCATATAGTGCTGTTGTTTCAGGTAGTCACGAATATAATCGATGACCGCTGAGCGAATACGGAAGGTCTCACGCACCTCTTCGTTCATGGTCAGATCCAGATAGCGTTGTCGATAACGGGTCTCCTGATCTGTCAGACCATGAAATTTTTCGGGTAAGGGTCGAAGCGCTTTGGTGAGCAGACAAATATCATCGACCATCACCGAGAGTTCTCCGGTTTTGGTCTTGAACATGCTGCCTTCCACACCCAGGATATCGCCCAGATCCCAGCGCTTGAATTCCTGATAACGGCCTTCCGGAATATCATCACGACGGACATAAAGCTGAATCCGGCCACTCATGTCCTGCAGATGACAGAAAGCCGCCTTGCCCATGACACGACGCGTCATCATCCGCCCTGCGAGCTTCACCCTGATCGGGTTTTCGCTTAATTCTTCTGCTGTCATTTCGCTGTAGGCGTGATGCAGTGGCTTGGCCAGCGAATCACGTTTGAAATGATTCGGGTAGGCATTACCCGCATCTCTTAGCTCATCAAGCTTGGCCCGGCGTTGGGCGATTTGATCAGTGGTGTTGATTTCGGGTGTCTGGTCGGTCATGTTGATGGCAACTATATTTTTAGGGTTTAACGGTGAGTCAGGTTTACAACCCGGCCTTGAGACTGGCTTCAATAAACATATCCAGATCGCCATCCAGCACGGCCTGAGTATTGCCCGTTTCAACACTGGTGCGCAGATCCTTGATGCGTGACTGGTCGAGCACATAGGAACGGATCTGACTGCCCCAGCCAATATCGGCCTTGGAGTCTTCCAGATTCTGTTTTTCCGCATTACGTGCCTGAATTTCCAGCTCGTAAAGACGTGCCTTAAGCATTTTCATCGCCTGGTCACGGTTCTTGTGTTGTGAGCGATCGTTCTGGCACTGCACGACAGTATTGGTCGGAATATGGGTCAAACGAATGGCTGAATCCGTTTTGTTAACATGCTGACCACCCGCCCCACTGGCTCGATAGGTATCGACACGCAGATCGGCAGGGTTAATTTCGATCTCGATGTCATCATCCACTTCTGGCGAGACGAATACCGAGGCGAACGAGGTGTGACGTCGATTACCGGAGTCGAAAGGTGATTTCCTCACCAGCCGATGCACGCCGGTCTCGGTTCGCAACCAGCCATAGGCATATTCACCTTCAAACTTGATGGTGGCGCTCTTGATGCCTGCCACCTCACCGGCCGAGACCTCGATCAACTCGGTCTTGTACTGGCGACGTTCTCCCCAGCGCAGAAACATGCGCAGCAGCATCTCCGCCCAGTCCTGTGCCTCGGTACCACCCGAGCCGGCCTGAATATCAAGAAAGGCACTCTGCGCGTCCATCTCGCCGGAAAACATGCGACGAAATTCCAGCGCTTCCAGATCGACACTGACTGTCTCCAGATCCGACAGCACCGATTCGACGGTTTCTTCATCGTCTTCTTCACGCGCAATTTCCAGCAACTCGGTCGCATCGACCAGACTGCTATCAAGACGCGTCATGGTGTTTACGATCTTTTCCAGCGCAACCCGCTCACGGCCCAGATCCTGTGCGCGTTCTGGTTTGTCCCAGACGCCGGGGTCTTCCAGTTCGCGTTCGACTTCGGTCAGGCGTTCTGCCTTTTGATCGTAGTCAAAGATACCCCCTCAGGTCAGACAGACGACCCTGCATATCCTTGATACGGATGAAAATCTGGTTGGTTTCTATCATTGAATGTTACTTGTTAAAGTCAAATGTCGAGTGCGCGGATCCTACATGACCGCAGGGCTAAAGCACAGCCCAGAGCTTGTCTTCACGCCGGCTGCAGGTGCACGATATTCATCTGTGCGGTGTCCTGGTTACGAAAACTATTGACCTCCAGGCGATAGACCAGTCTTAACTGACGGGTCTGCGCTGGCCAGTCGGCGTCACTGGTATTAAATGCAATTGCATCAAGAATTCGACCGTCAATACACTTCAGGCGTAACTTCAGATGCTTCTCGCCAACCGTTCTGCAGTCATGCAGGCTGAACACCCCTTCAAACAGGGGTTCCTGAAAGGTCTGCCCCCAGGGCCCCGCCCGACGTAATTCATCCGCCAGTGACAGGTCTATCTGATCCTCAGCCAACTCACCATCGGTCAGATACAGACCGCTCAGGTCATCAGCTGACAGGTGCTTACGTACTTCTGCATCAAAGGCCTGCATGAAACCCGGCAAATCCTCGGCCAACAAGGTCAGGCCTGCTGCCATCGCATGCCCGCCAAATTTTTTAATCATGCCTGTGTGTTGGCTGGCAACGGCCTCCAGCACATCCCGGATGTGAACACCACTGACAGATCGTGCCGACCCCTTGAGTTGTCCCTGCTGACCTTCGGCAAAAATAATCACCGGTCGATGCAGGCGTTCCTTGATGCGTGAGGCGAGGATGCCGATAACACCCTCATGCCACTCACTGCGATGCAGACACAGTCCATAGGGCAGATCCTGGTCTTCCAGATCCAGCCGATCGAGTACAGCGAGTGCCTGCTGCTGCATCTCGGCTTCGATTTCACGGCGTTGCTGATTCAGGGCGTGCAGTTCGGCCGCCAGTG
>JBFIID010000024.1:0-15577 GCA_041601415.1 Gammaproteobacteria bacterium | reverse complement strand
TACTGATGGACAGACCGTTTTCAACACCTACTGTGCGGCCTGCCACGGCCCGGATGCCAAGGGTATCGCGGCAATGGGCGCACCCAACCTGACCGATAAAATCTGGTTGTACGGTGGTTCGGAAGGCCGCATCACAGACAGCATCGTGAATGGTCGTCAGGGCAAGATGCCCGCCCACAAAGAGTTCCTGGGTGAAGCAAAGGCCCACATCCTCGCAGCCTATATCTATAGCCTGTCGAACTAAGTCGCGAAAGACTACCCGTCCAGCGAGGGCGGGTAGTCAGCGGCTTATGCTCTAACAGAGATTGTCTGATTGACAGGGCAATCTGCAACCAACCGACTTATTCCTGTCTATACCAATGGGAACCTTGGGCGCCTGTTACCAGACTGACTCATCGACACCTTCAATTTAAGAGTTCAGAACAATCATGAACACGAACACCGAAGCAAACACGCAAAAGCTCACGGATGAACAGGTAGAACAATCCCTTTTCGCGAAAGGAGAAAAGATCTACCCGCGCGAAGTACATGGCATGTTTGCCGGCCTGCGTGTACTGGCCGTCATCGCTTTGCTCGGTTTATTCTATTTTTTACCCTGGGTCATGTGGGATGGTCATCAGGCCGTACTGCTCGACCTGCCTGCGCGAAAATTCCACCTGTTTGGTCTAACCCTGTGGCCACAGGACTTCCTCTATCTGGCTTTTCTGCTGATTATTGCGGGTTACACCCTGTTCTTTACAACCACACTCGCTGGGCGCCTCTGGTGTGGTTATTCCTGTCCGCAAACCGTATGGACAGAGGTCTTTCTGTGGATGGAAAACCTGGTTGAAGGTAACCGTCAGCAACAGCAAAAACTGGACAGGGCACCCATGTCGTTCCGGAAGTTCCGGATCAAGGCCACCAAGCATTTTCTGTGGATTGTCTTCTCTCTGCATACGGGCGTCACCTTTATCGGTTTCTTTACCCCCATTCGCGAACTGACCGATCAGATCTTTGCCCTGCAACTTGGCCCGTGGGCCACCTTCTGGTGTCTGTTTTACGGCTTCGCCACCTATGGCAACGCTGGCTGGATGCGCGAGCAGGTGTGCAAATATATGTGCCCCTATGCCCGTTTTCAGAGTGCCATGTTCGATAAGGACACCCTGGTCATTTCTTATGACAGGGAACGTGGTGAGAATCGTGGTTCACGCAAACGTAGTCAGGACCCGAAAGCCATGGGCCTCGGTGACTGCATCGACTGCACCATGTGTGTACAGGTGTGTCCCACCGGCATTGATATACGAGACGGTTTGCAATACGAATGTATTGGCTGCTCAGCCTGTATAGATGTCTGTAACGACGTTATGGATAAGATGGGTTACGAAAAAGGACTGATTCGCTATACCACGGAAAATGCACTGGAAGGCAAGCCCGCGCACATTCTCAGACCTCGCGTGATTATTTATGCCTCTATCCTGGTCATTATGCTGGCATCACTGACCACCATGATCGCCACCCGCACACCTATCGAACTCGATGTGATTCGTGATAGAGCCGAGTTGTATAAGGAAGCTGATGATGGCCGCATCGAGAACGTCTATACCGTGAAGGTGATCAACATGGATGACGAACCCCATACCTATGACCTCGTGGTCGAAGGTATCGAGGGCATGGAGATGATCATCGACCTGAAGGAAATTACCGTTGCCGGTGGATCGGTGATGGATCTGCCCATGCGACTACTGGTAGATGAAGATAAATTACTCTCCCGGAGTAACCCGATTACATTGCGACTCACTGCCAGAGATGACGCCAGTCTGACTATTGAAGAAGAGGCAAGATTCCTTGGCCCACTCCCATAAAGATACCCTGCCGTGGTACAAGCAGCCGCTGGTCTGGATGTTGATCTGCATTCCTGGTATGGCGGTTGTGATGGGCGTCGTGATTATAAATCTTGCCATCATTTCAAACGATGGACTGGTGACAGACGACTATTATAAAAAAGGGCTGGAGATCAATCGGGTTAAAAAACGCGATCATCAGGCTGAACAGCATCATCTGACGGCAAGGGTTCGTATGGATAAACAACTTGGGATGTTAAGCATCGACCTGAATGCCGATTCGTCGTTTGAATTTCCTGCGCAGATTCTGGTTGATTTTCAGCACAGCACCCGTGCCGGTTTTGATGCATCCCTGATCATTGACCAGAGCCGACCGGGGATCTATGAAACCCTGTTACCTCAACTGCAGTTTGGGCGCTGGAATCTTCAGATCTC
Organism: Gammaproteobacteria bacterium; assembly: GCA_041601415.1. Classification (GTDB taxonomy): domain Bacteria; phylum Pseudomonadota; class Gammaproteobacteria; order JBFIID01; family JBFIID01; genus JBFIID01. Next base: position 13,322 of record JBFIID010000024.1, on the reverse strand, counting down.
CGCAGCAGACTGGCGTCTGGTTGAATCCCTGACAATCAGCCCCTAGTTCCTCAACAGGTCTAGTTTTTCTTCTGGCAGGACTTTCCGTCTTCTCGACCTGCAAGGGCGTTCATATTATCCATGTCCAGGATCTTGATGCCGCGGCCCTGCACAGTGATATGCCCCTGCTCCTGAAACTTGGTCAGGGTGCGACTTACCGTCTCCACTGCGAGCCCCAGGAAGTTGGCAATATCATTACGGGACATTTCCAGGTTGAAATCGGTGCGCGAGAAACCTCGATGAGCCATCCTGTCAGACAGGCTCAACAGAAAGGAAGCAATCTTGCCGTTTGCATCCTTACTGCCTAATAACTGATTCATTGAAGACTCTGAAGAGAGTCCCTGACTCATAATCCGGATTAACTGATGATGCAGGCTGGGCAATTGATCAGCCAGTGACTGCAATTTTTCGAATGGCATTTCACAGACGCTGCTGGTATCCAGCGCCACAGCGGTGCAGCGATGTGTGTCGGTCGCGATGGCATCGAGTCCCATCAATTCACCGGGTAGATGGAAGCCTATTACATTTTCACTGCCACTTTCTGTGATATTACAGGTTTTGAAACAGCCGGATCGCACAACATAAATAGCCTGCATACTGTCACCCTCACGAAACAGGGTATCGCGACGATGCAGCGGCTTGTTGCGTTTGATCAGCTTCTCCAGCTTATCAACATCACCGGTTTCAAGTCCCGCAGGAAGGCATAACTCCAGCAGTGAACACTCACCGCAGGCAACCCTCATCGTGTTTATATCGATGATATTATCGTTACTCATCCCATTATGTTTCCGTATTGCCCCACTGTAATACCTGCATCATACAAAATGTTCTGCTTCGTAGCAGCAATCTTTTGTAGGAATCGGCTAATTTCTCACCCCTGCTCCAGTAAATTACGTAAATCTATAACCGCAGCATTTGCGCGGGATATATAGGATGCCATCACCAGAGAATGATTAGCCAGCAGGCCAAAACCGGTCCCATTGAGGATGGTAGGACTCCATAAGGTGTCCTGAGTGCCTTCCAGTTCACGAATGATCTGCCTGAGACTCACCAGCGCGTTTTTCTTCTGCAGTACCTGCCTGAAATCATGTTCAATCGCATGCATGAAGTGAATCAATGCCCAGCTGGCTCCACGTGCTTCATAAAAAACATCATCAATTTCCAGCCACGGTGTTTTGATATCCATCTCGCGCGGCATCGGAGTCGAGTTCACCGCAGCGCTATCGCCCTCCAGATCGGTATTGATTCGTTCCTGCCCTACACTGGCACTGAGCCGTTGAGAAAGGCTGCCCAGTCGCTTCTCGACCCGGGATAGCCATTCACGCAGATTATCCGCACGCGCATAAAACTGGGCCGATTGCTGTTCCGGGTTGGAAAGCCTGAGAAGATAACGATCCAGAGCCTTAATACCCTTCTTATACTCGGACTCTGTCGGTGGAAAAATCCAGGAATCACTATCGAAATGAAACTGCGGATCGGCCACCAGTAAATCCTTATCCTCGGTGGATTGTGTCTGTGAACGGCTGATGTCATTTCTGAATGCCTGCGACATATCCCTGACCTGTGCCAGCACCCCAAACTCCCAGTTAGGTATATTGTCCATGAAGATACCGGGCGGGATCACGTCATTGGTGAGGTAGCCACCACGCTTATTCAGCATTGTTTCCACGACCTGCAGCAGGGTTGCGGTGGTGGTATAACCTGTCACCAGTTCCTCAACATCGCCACCGGCACGCTGTAAGGCGACTTCTCTCACATTGAATGCGTCTGGTTCCTTGTCCCAGAGAAACATTAAGACCAGCAGGACGACGATAATCACGAGAAGACTGACCAGAACAGTTCTCTGCCAAATCTGACCCTCGGACAGTAATTCCCTGATATTCCTAATAAAGTTTGATGTCATATTTTTCTATTCAGCTGGATTATTGGATCTGACACTACGACAGGGTGAGCAGTTGTAGCTATTCGAACGTCTAGTATAACAAGTGCTCCGGGACGATATGTGGATCTGTTTCCGATTAGTTATAGTCAGATTGTCTAGATTCAAGGGCTGTTTATCAGGCAATCCGATTAAATGTTCCCGTGTTCAGGCCGAAACCCTGTGTAGACGACGTATTAACTCACGTGAATCATCACCTCAACCGACATGGGGATTATCAAATGCGGCCATTGACAAAGATCACACTCATCTGGCTCTTCTGTATCAGCAATGTCATGGCGGAGGGCTTTATGGATTTTAATCTATCCATGCTTGACCCCGTTGAGCAGGCGCGCATTGAAGCTGAACGCGCTCGCCTGGCTGAAGAACAGCTAAGGCTCGATGCCGCCAAAAGCTGTGAAGAACTCTATCTGGAAATAAGACAACTGTATGCACAGACTTATTCATCCCGACCAGGTTACTGGGACAACCCGGTCAATCACACCATCCTGCTTGCCTCTACCGTCATCAGTCCAGCCTATTATGGCCTGATCTACACCGGTGCGATGGACTACAAGCAGGGTCTGGATGCGGAAACACGACGTGAGCGTCTCAATACCTTGCGACAATACTCTGCCGGTATGCGCTGTTTTTCCGGCTAACCCTGTCTAACCCTGGGCCTCACTGGCCTGCACCAGTTCGCCCCAGCGATTAACGATCATGCAGAACAGGTCAGCAGTCTTTTCGGCATCATAGATGGCTGAATGTGCTGCTTCGTTACTCCATTCCATGCCCGCCACCTCGACGGCACGTGACAGCACTGTCTGCCCATAGGCAAGACCTGCCAGCGTCGCCGTATCAAAAGTGCTGAAGGTATGAAAGGGGTTTTTCTTGATCTTGCAGCGTTCTGCTGCGGCACGAATAAAACCGAGATCAAACCAGGGATTGTGTCCTACCAGGATCGCGCGACTACAGCCCTGTTCGGCGACGACCTTACGTATGCTGTTAAAAATTTTGTGCAGGGCCTCAGGCTCTGGCATTGCAATACGAAAGGGGTGAAACGGGTCGATGCCGGTAAAGTCTAACGCTGACTGTTCGAGGTTGGCGCCCGGAAAGGGTTCAACATGACAGGCGTGTGTGACATCTCGTTGCCACTGTCCGGACTCATCGATCTTCAAAACCACCGCGGCGATCTCCAGCAGAGCGTCGGTACGGGGATTAAACCCTGCCGTCTCAACGTCTACCACCACCGGCAGGAAGCCTCGAAAGCGACACGCTATCGGGGATTTTTTTTCCTGTTCTGTCATTATTCTTCTACGAGCCTCCACTGGCATTTCTGCCCGGCATTAAAAGGCACCAGCTGTTGATCTCCAAACGCAAGTGTCTCCGGAATATTCCATTCCTGCTTCTGCAGTGTGAGGGTTTGTCTGTTCCTCGGCAACTGATAAAAATCCGCACCGTAAAAGCTGGCAAAAGCCTCCAGCCGATGCAGCGCATCAACTGCTTCAAACGCCTCGGCGTAAAGTTCCATTGCATGCAATCCGGTATAGATGCCTGCGCAGCCACAATCACTTTCCTTCGCGTTTCGAGCATGCGGTGCGCTATCAGTACCGAGGAAAAATTTCGGATTACCCGAGGTGGCCGCCGCCACCAGTGCCTGTCGGTGATGTTCACGTTTCACAATCGGCAGACAGTAATGATGTGGACGCAATCCACCTACGAACAGTGCATTACGATTCAGTAGTAAATGGTGCACGGTGATCGTAGCCGCCAGGGTCTCGGGGGCATCGCGCACGAAATCAGCCGCGTCGGCCGTCGTTATATGCTCCAGCACAATTTTAAGAGTCGGATGTTCTGTCATCAGTGGTCGCAGGACACTATCGATAAACACTGCCTCACGATCAAAAATATCAATGGCCGGATCTGTCACTTCACCATGAATCAACAAGGGCATGCCTTTTTCGGCCATCTTCTCCAGTGCAGCATAGGTCTTGCGAATCTCGGTCACACCTGCGTCGGAGTTTGTGGTTGCCCCGGCAGGATAGTATTTCACCGCATGGATAAGTTGCGTATCGACGGCCCTCTCGATCTCATCTGGCGATGTGTTATCCGTCAAATACAGTGTCATCAACGGTTCAAAATCCCGTCCAGCGGGCACCGCCCTGAGAATCCGATGACGATACTCCAACGCCTGCGCAGTGGTGGTTACCGGCGGTTTTAGATTAGGCATGATGATCGCTCGCCCAAACTGTCTGGCGGTATGTCCGACCACGGTGTCTAATGCGACACCATCACGGACATGCAAATGCCAGTCATCCCCTTGTGTTATGGTTAATTGCATATATATTCACTCCTCAGAACTTCAATTCTACAGGACTTGTACACCTCGAATCAGCAGGGGCGCTTAGATGGAATACAGACAACTGGGTAAAAGTGATATCAGAGTCAGTGTGATCTGCCTCGGCAGTATGACCTGGGGCCAACAGAACAGCGAAGCTGAGGCCCATCAACAACTCGATTTCGCACTCGAATCAGGAATAAATTTTATCGACACGGCGGAGATGTATCCGGTGCCGATTAATGCCGAGACGCAGGGCCGCACGGAAAAATATATCGGCAGCTGGATGAAGGCCAGGAATAATCGCCAACGCCTGATCATCGCCACCAAGGTCAGCGGAAAGGCCGACTGGGCTGCGCATATTCGTGACGGCAAGGCCTGTCTGGATCGGGATAATATTCGTCAAGCCGTCGAGTCTAGCCTGCAACGGCTGGATACCGATTACATCGACCTCTACCAGACACACTGGCCCGACAGGAAAACAAATTTCTTTGGTCAACTCGGCTACAGCCAGGAAGACGAGGCAGAAACGACGGCAATAGAAGAGACCCTCAGCGCTTTGCATGAACTGGTGGTAGAGGGCAAGATTCGCATGATCGGCATCTCTAACGAAACTCCATGGGGCGTGATGCAGTATCTGCAGGCGGCAGAGCGGCTAGGCATTTCACGCATTGTGAGTATTCAGAACCCCTACAGTCTGCTAAACCGCAGCTTTGAAATCGGACTGGCTGAAATGGCGATCCGTGAACAGGTCGGCTTGTTGCCCTACTCTCCGCTGGGCTTTGGTGTGTTGAGTGGGAAATATCTCAATCAGCAAATGCCTGATAACGCTCGCCTCAAACTGTTCCCCCAATTCGCCCGCTATACGAACCCGGAAGGTGTGAATGCCACCCAGGCTTACGTGGAAATCGCCCAGCAGGCAGGACTCGACCCGGCCCAGATGGCACTGGCTTATGTGAATAGCCGCCCCTTTGTGACCAGTAATATCATTGGCGCGACCAGCATGAAACAACTGGAGAACAACATCGCTAGTGCGGATCTAACTCTCAGTGCTGACGTGCTGGAGAAAATCGAGGCGGTACATGTGCGGCAGCCCAACCCCTGCCCCTGAACTGATTACGGGGTGCGCACAAACCGGTTAAATCTGTCTTTATTCCAGCACCCTGATCAGAACCTCTTTGGCGATGAAACCAAACACGCCAAGTCCGAGTGCGATGAAAATAACGAAAGTACCGAATTTGCCGGCCTTCGATTCCTTGGCAAGCTTGTACATGATGTACATCATATAGAGGATCAGCCCAACCAGGCAGACGGGTAGCGCAATACTGACAAATTCTTCTTCTGACATGCTCAGATCGACTGTTGCGGCGAAAGTGGCATTCTACACTAGTGCTGCTTAGACGGGGCGCAGAGACAGTAACACTGGTGTATGATCCCGTTTTTTTCGTACAGCAAGAACTGGAGTCAGCATGGAATTCTCTTCTCTCACCGCCGTATCACCCATCGACGGTCGTTACGCCGATAAAACAACCGATCTGAGACCCATATTCAGTGAATACGGCCTGATTCGCCACCGCGTCATCGTTGAAGTACGCTGGCTGCAGACCCTCTGCGCACATCCCGGTATTAGTGAAGCACCCAAGCTGAGTGAACACGCCAGCAATATGCTGGATTCGATAATTGAACAGTTCAGTATCGACGACGCGCATCGGGTGAAGAACATTGAACGCACCACCAATCACGACGTCAAGGCGGTGGAGTATTTCCTGAAAGAAAAAATCGCCGGCAATCATGAACTGGAAGCGGTGAGCGAATTTATCCACTTCGCCTGCACCTCGGAAGACATCAACAATCTGTCCTATGCGCTGATGCTGCGTGAAGCGCGTTCCCAGGTGATGCTGCCGCAGATGGAGTCGGTACTCGACGCGATCACTGCCCTGGCACATCTGCACGCCGCGCAACCCATGCTGTCACGTACCCATGGTCAATCCGCGACACCGACTACCCTGGGTAAGGAAATGGCGAATGTCGCCTACCGCCTGAAACGTCAGATTGATCAAATTAAAGACGTGCCGATGCTGGGCAAGATCAATGGCGCCGTGGGTAACTACAACGCACACCTGAGCGCCTATCCGGAAATCGACTGGCAGGCACTGGCCGAGCAGTTCATCGCTTCACTGGGGCTTGAATGGAACCCCTACACCACCCAGATCGAACCGCACGACTATATGGCCGAGATGTTCAACGTCCTGAGTCGCTACAACACCATCCTGATCGATTTCAATCGCGATATCTGGGGCTATATTTCACTCGGTTATTTCAAGCAGAAAACGGTGGCCGGCGAGATCGGCTCATCGACCATGCCGCACAAGGTCAACCCGATCGATTTCGAAAATGCCGAAGGTAATCTTGGCATTGCCAATGCCCTGTTTGACCACCTGGCAAACAAGCTTCCCATCTCTCGCTGGCAGCGAGACCTGACAGACTCCACCGCGGTACGTAATCTGGGTGTCGGCATGGCACACAGTATTATTGCCTATCAATCCTGTCTGAAGGGCATCAGTAAACTGGAGGCGAATCCACAGCGCATTGGTCAGGATCTGGACCAGTCATGGGAAGTTCTGGCGGAACCCGTACAAACCATTATGCGTCGCTATGGTGTCGAAAACCCCTATGAAAAACTCAAGGAACTGACCCGTGGACGCGGCATCGATCAGCAGGGCATGCATGCCTTTATCGACACCCTGGATATACCTGATGCGGTGAAACAACGAATGAAACTGATGACCCCGGCTAACTATGTCGGTAACGCCGAGCAACAGGCGAAAGATATTTAACCTCGCTCACCCACTAAACTGTTAAGGGTGTCGAATAAAAATTCGGCACCTTTAATCCCCCGTTTGAGCTCAGTTTGCTATTCTTAGACACACATATATAGCTCAGGGTTCTGGATTCGTGCGATACGACTTTGACAGTAACCGGCTTGGTGAAAGCCGACATGAATATCAACTCGATAGCAGCGATCAACACCAGCAGGCGGTTATCCTACTGGCGCAACAATGCAAAAAAACGCTGGATATTATCAGTCGAGAACTGGATCCGCAGGTCTATGATGACCTCAGGGTCGCCGAGGCCATAAAACAGCTTGCTCTCAGCAGTCGATATTCTCGCATTCGAATACTGGTCAGCGAAACCAGCGCGCTCGCCCGGCGTGGACATCGCTTACTGGATCTGGCGATGAAACTGCCGACCTTCATTGAGATTAGAAAACCGGGCAAGGAACATCGAGACTTCAATCAGGCCTGCCTGATCGCGGATGGTCTGGGATATATCCATCAACCGCATGCTGACCGCTATGAAGCAACACTGGATTTTGACCGTCGAAAGATTGCCGGTGAACTGCAAAAAACCTTTGATGACCTGTGGGACAAGAGTGATGCCGATATGAACCTGCGTAGAATAAACCTGTGAGAGTTCTACTGTTTCTGATCCTGGGGTTAATGAGCTTCATGCCGCAGGCCCAGGCAGAGAGTATGACGATGGAAATCATCCCGCTGCAGCATCGCCTGCCTGGCGATCTGATTCCGATCCTGAAACCACTGGTCGCGCCCGGCGGTACGGTAACCGGGATGAACGATCAACTGATCATACGTAGTACCACTGAAAACCTGCAGCAGCTCAAATCGCTGCTGTCCGAACTGGATCGGGCCTTACGGCGTCTGAGGATAACTGTACGACAGGGCGTCGTGGGTAATGTCACCCATCAGGAACAGGGTATTTCCGGTCGTATTAGTTCAGGCAATGTCAGCGCCCGTGTCGGTGAACCACGACGCTCGGGAGAAGGCCTGGTGCTCTCGCATGAAGGAAATGATCATCAAATCCGCTACCGTACACATAGCACCGAGCGCAGAAGTGACCAGCAAAATGAGCATTTTGTCACCGCTACTGAGGGACACCCGGCGTTTATCCAGTCGGGTCAATCTATCCCGCTGGCAACCCGCAGTGTGATCATTAACGGCAGAGCTGTGGTGGTCAATGATGGTGTCGAATACCGTAACGTCACGTCCGGCTTTTATGTTACGCCACAGCTGAATGGCCAGAACGTCACCCTGCGAATCGCCCCACAACTGGAAAATGTCTCCGACCGGCACAGTGGTCGTATCGACATCCAGCATACCGAGACCACGGTCAGTGGGCGTCTCGGTGAATGGATCTATCTCGGTGGCGTTGATGAAGAATTTAATAATCGCAGCAATACCGTTCTCTCCACCACCGGACGCCGGGGTGCTGAAACGCGCAATATATCAGTACTGGTAGAAGAGATTCGTTAAATACATGCAGACATCGGTGCTATATCAGACACACTTTACCGAATTGCGTCCCGCCTGTTTGGCCTGATAGAGGGCCTCATCGGCACGCTGGATCACCGAATTAGCAACATCCCCCGTACCGACGACCGTCACACCCAAACTGACCGTAGCCACCTTACCATCCGGATACTTGATCAATTCTGCGGCCTCGACTGCCTGACAGATCTTGCCTGCCATACCTGTCGCATTCTCAAGATTACAATTATGTGCCAGCAGGATGAATTCGTCCCCACCCCAACGGCATAACACATCCGAGTCGCGCAATGTTTGCTGGATAAGAACAACAATATCCTTCAAGACCTGATCACCCTGGAGGTGACCAAAGCTGTCGTTGATACGTTTAAAGTGATCAATATCGACCAGCATCACCGCAAATGGCAATGTGTCGCGCTGAAAACGACTAATTGCCTGATGCAGAACCATATCGAATACTGAGCGATTACCGATCCCGGTCAATTTATCCGTGGTAGCCATCACCCTGAGACGTTTGTGGTAACGCCCAATGGCATAACTGATGATCAGGATTGTCACAACAATAATGCTCAGACCAATGAGTAAATTCGTGATCAAGGTCTGGCGAATAGCATTCAGGGCATCGGCTTCTCGCTGCTCAACAATCACATGCCAGCCTAATTCCGGAATCAGACGGGTACTCAATAGCATCTGCTCACCATCGCGATCGTATTCAAAAAATCCGCGCTCTGCATGGAGTATCTCAGCGGCGATCTCGGACATGCCGCGGGCAGAAAGGATATTGTCTTCGGTCACGGAGGTGCCCGCCGAACGCACCGGAATATTGCCTTCCTCATCGATAAAATAAATATGTCTACCAAAACTTTTTCGATAGCGTTCAACGATAGTCGCGACCGTATTGAATGCCAGGCCAACCCCAACCGCCGCTATAAACTTCCCGTCATAATCCCTGACCTTGTAATTGATAAAGATGGTCAGTGCATCGCCCTGTTCTGCGCTCTGATCGACATTGAGTTCATAATCAGGCTCCATCTCCCGCACTCGAAAATACCAGGCGTCTCTTGGGTCGCTCTCTGAAACCACCTGGCTGATACCACTATAGTGGTAATAATTACGTGTCTGATCCGAGACCAGAAAACTGGTGAAGACACCATACTTGCGGTGAATTTGCTCGAGATAACGGGTGATTTTATCCAGATCCTGTTCGCCATCCAGCAACCAGTCCTTCACCAGGGTGTCATTCGCCATTAACGAAGAAACAAATACTGGCTGTAACAGATCGCGCTGGATCTCCGAATAAATGTTATTCGATGTCAGAGGTAGTTCATTGGTAATCAATGTATCGCGCAGACTACCTCGGGAGACATAATAACTACTCATCGTGGTAATCAGAAAACCCGCTAATAAAATCAGGCTAATCAGCGCGATCAGTGATTCATGACTGGAAAAAATCCCTTTCTGTACTGGCATATTTCTGTATTAACTCCCTAAGACTGGGCAACCGGGGGATTACACCCTGAGCCTGGTTTCAGTATATTTTCAGTCTCATAATTTCCATAGCCGTCAGATCAACAAAATGTCTATATATCAGTTACACACGATAGGTCGAAACGTCGGCCAATAGAGGAGGAATTCTGCATACACCCTGATGCCGAGAACAGGAATACCCACTGCGAAACATAGAGCGTGCACAAGTTCACCACAGTCAATAATAAACATCAGACAGATGCCTCGCCATTCATACAGCAAAACTCATGTACTCCACTCTGGGCTGGATTACCGAGATAAGTTCACCCACTATACTTAACAGTCATTTCTATCACAGGTGCGCGTGTATGAACGCAGAAAATATCGGAACCCTGACCACAAGAACGGTCGCGATGCCCCACGATACGAATCCTGCAGGCGATATATTTGGCGGCTGGGTACTTTCCCAAATGGATATAGCGGCAGGGATCTGTGCGGGTCAGCGGGCGCAAAGCCGGGTCGTCACTGTCTCGATCGACAAAATGAGTTTCATCCGTCCTATCAAAGTCGGTGATATTCTGGGGGTCTATACCCGTGTCATCGAGGTCGGCAGAACCTCAATGGTGGTTGCGGTACAGGCATGGGTCAGGCGAGGCCGCATCGGCAACCGTGAAAAAGTGACCGAGGCGAGCTTCAAGTTTGTTGCATTGGATGAGGATGGAGCAGCGAAACCAATCCCTAGGGAAGAGGATTTGCCCGACTATGTAAAACAGAAAAATGATCTGTTTTTTCAGGATTAGCCATCCGTCAGGCGGGCAACATCCACACTCACACTCAGAATCGGTGCCTGACCACCACCAAATATCACACCCTTAACCGGTGTGACATCGTAATAATCTCGCCCAAATGCGGTCACAATATGCTGACTTTTGGCCGAGGTATTATTCGTAGGGTCAAATTCTACCCAACCTTCGTGGGGTGAAAAATATGCAATCCAGGCGTGCGTTGCATCCGCCCCGACCAGCTTCTCCTCACCGGGTAGTGGCAGTGTTTCGATATACCCTGATACGTATTTCGCCGGGATTCCCATGGCACGAAGACAACCAACCTGCAGGTGGGCAAAGTCCTGACAGACACCGCGCCGATGTTCCAGCACCTCAGCGAGTGGCGTGGCAATCGTGGTGAAATTCGGATCGTATTTGAAATCGGTAAAGATTCGGGTAGTCAGATCACTGACACAGGATTTGAGTGATCGATCGACAACAAATGACGGACTCGCATAGTCGGCCAGATCATCTGTGGCCTTTATCATCGGTGAATTTAGCAGGTACTCGCGCGCCTCTATGATTTCCTGGGAATGGGTACGACGTAAATAATCCAGCGCACCGCCGTAGGACGAACCGAGATCAAAATTCAACTCCTGATCATCATCCTCAATCTGAATCACACTTTCGGCACTAATAACCAGTTCTGTATGCGGTCGCTGGATCTCGAAATGATAGGCCTCATTGCCAAAGTAATCCGTGCGTCGATTGGTAACCGCAGGGTGGGGTGACACCGTAATAGTGTTTTTCAGACACCGCTGGCGCTCCGTATTTCTGGGCACAAGGTTTGCCAGGTTATAACAATGGGATACACGATCAGCGTATTTGTATTCGGTCGTATGTCTAACGCGAAAGCGCATTACTGCTCTCCCCAGAATGTCGTCACCAGCTGTTGTGGATCGACCCGGTGATCGAAATGCTTGTCACTCAGGACGCGATTAAATTCGCTCAACAACTCTTCAAGCTGATCCAGTAGATTATTCATTTCTTCGCGCTTGCCGGTGCTGGTTTCCAGTAACTCGGTCAGTCGTGATAACTTCAAACTGGTCACCGCTTCCAGTAAGGCCCGCTCTTCTGCCTCCAGCTCCACCTGCGCCGCATTTTTTTTAGGCAAGGCCTGTTGATGCTGCTGTAAACGTTCAAGCTGGAAAATCAGGGAGCGAGGATTGTTTGCGTCAATCATCACCAGTTCCAGTCCCAGTTCAATGCCACTACGTTGACGATGTTTCCTGCGATAGGTGATCAGCACCTCCATGGAGGTCAACAATGCCGTTAACAAGGTAGACTGATCCGTATTCCCCATCACCGGGGTCATCAGCGACTTGACGATACTGATAGTTTGCATAGCACGCTCAAGGCGCTTGCCTAATTCCATAAAGCGCCAGCCAACACCTCGCACCATGCTTTCCTGCATCAGACCCGATAAGGCGACCAACGCTGTTACCAATGGGTCAAGCGCCTCTTCCGGAGCCGATGCCAGCCCCCCTGCGAGAGACAGATCCAGACCATCCAGCGCATCACGTAGATCGTTGATGACACGCATGGTATCGGTTGACAGCAATTCTTTTGATTCATCAGCACTGCATAACATCGCGTTCAACGTCGCTCGAATACTCCCCATACGATTACCATCTTTAATAATCAGGAGTAATTCTTCATCCGGCTTCGCGATCAGTTCGTCAGAGGCATTGACAAAGCCTGGCTGGGTCATTGTCACTTCTGTGAGTGACTGCAGGAGAATACGTCTGGCTTCGACGCTAATCGGGGTTTCACTGTTGAGCATCATGAACACGGTACGCAGCAGTCGCAAAGACGCCTCTGCTCGCTCAGCATAACGTCCCATCCAGTAGAGATTTTCGACGACACGACTGGGCAGGCTAATAAGCTGTGAATCCGCCGAAGACTGCATGTTTTCGGCGGCGATGTTTAATTCAACAGTGCGTTCCGGCTCGGTTGCGGTTACCCACGTGTCCTTACTCATACTGCCTGACTGCATATTGACTGCAGAACTGCCGGGCTCATTCCCGATGCGGGTAAGCCCACCCGGCATCACCATGTATGAACTGTCTGTCGCGACCGCAAAACTTCTTAGTATCGCCGGTCTGGGTTGAAGCCCACCAGCTGAAAACGTTGGTATATGCGATTTATCCAGCCGCTCCTGGGCAACATACTGATAGCGTTTTCTCTTGATCGTGGCGAGTAACTGACTGGCCTGTTCGGGCGTCAGATCACCTCCCCAGACACTCGATGTGCCGCTACCACGATAGGCGGGTTTGATAATGAGTTTGTGGATATTCGCCGTGATGAATTTCATGTCCTTATCATCACCACACCAGTAGGTCTTGACGGAAGCAAGTCTGGGCTTACGTCCGAGTAAACACTTACTGATCTGT
>JBFIID010000023.1:0-15740 GCA_041601415.1 Gammaproteobacteria bacterium | reverse complement strand
AGAGCCCACTGCAGGGCAGCATGACGAATAGCATCTTTGTTTTCGTCTGCAAGTTCAAAGTGTCGTAACCAGTGCCAGACAATATCGAGATAAGTTTGCTGATTAAAGGGGTGAAATGCCAGCCATAGTCCGAAGCGTTCTGACAGTGAAAGTTTTTCTTCTATAGCGTCCGCATAATGAAGTTCAGTATCTTCCAGGCGGGTCTGTAGATTCTCACTCATGTGTTCCGGCATCAGGTGCCTGCGATTTGAGGTGGCATAGACCAGCAGGTTTTCCGGGGTGGAGCTGACCGAACCATCAAGCAATACCTTAAGTGTTTTATAACTCGGGTCGCCCTGTTCGAATGAAAGATCATCGCAGAACAGAATAAAGCGTTCCGGACGTTGTTTGACGGCCTGGGTAATCAGCGGGAGGTCGATGAGCAGATTTTTATCGATTTCGATCAGACGCAGTCCCTGTTCGGCGTATTCATTCAACAGGGCTCGAATCAGCGAAGACTTGCCTGTGCCTTTAGGCCCCCAGAGCAGTACATTATTCGCAGGAAGCTGATGGATAAACTGTTGGGTGTTTTGATCAATCTGCTGCTTCTGACGTTCGATGCCCAGCAGATCCGTGAGCCTTAGAACAGAGCGGTATTCGACCGACTCAAATCCTGCATGATGTTCCGTGCGCACCCAGCGGAACGCAATTGCTGTATCCCATTCTGGCTCAGAAATGCCCGCGGGAAGTAGTTTTTCAACGCGTGCCAGCAATTGTTCTGCACGAGCAAAGAAGGTATCCATTGTTGACATGCTATTGTTTCTCGAGAGTCAGACAGGGTCGCTATTATACGCAGGCATGCGGGGATTTACTGCACTATAAAAAAGAACAGGAAAGAGCTAGTGGACTACAGGTATTCGACGCCTTTAAGTAATTCCGGTTTATGGATCGCATAGCCCTGTGCCCAGTCTATGCCGAGTTCTCTCAATTGTTGCAGAATAAACTCATCTTCGACAAATTCAGCGATGGTTTGCAGCCCCATCACCTGGCCAATTTTATTGATCGCCTCGACCATCGCACGGTCAATCAAATCGTCGGCGATACCCCTTACAAAGCTGCCGTCGATTTTCAGGTAATCGACGGGCAGATTCTTCAGGTAGGTAAACGAAGAGAGGCCGCTGCCAAAGTCGTCCAGTGAAAACAGGAAGCCGAGTGCTTTTAATTCCTTAATAAAGTTAACCGCATGAGAAATATTGGATATTGCGGCGGTTTCCGTGATCTCAAAGCAGACATATTCTGCATTGATCTCGGTACGTTCCGTTTGCTCTCGAATGAAATTGAGTAACAGCGGATCATTAAGGCTGTTACCCGAGATATTGATACTGTAAATCGTGTGTGTCCTGCACGGCACACCCGGGTTCAGTCGGTGGATATTTGAAAACAGTTTTGAGATCACCCAACGGTCAATGGCGGGCATCAGATTAAAACGTTCAGCAGCAGGGACAAAAGCACCGGGGGCAATGATTTTGTCGTTCTCATCAAGCATCCGGATCAGTATTTCAAAGTGTCTGGATTTACTTCCGTCATTAGTCAGGGAAAAGATTTCCTGATGGAAGAGTCGAAAGCGGTCATTATCCAGTGCCTTGGTTAAATTGCTAACCCACTGCATTTCACCGCTATGACGAGCGGTATCGGTATTACCCTCATCATAGGTGTGGATACGATTGCGTCCACCGTCTTTGGCGGCGAAGCAGGCAAGGTCGGCATTACTCAATAATTGAGTGACACTCTGCTTGCTATTCTCGATATTAACCAGACCGATACTGGCGCTGGGCTCAAAGGTCATATCCAGCCAGTAGTAGCGAAATCCGCGCACCTTGTCGATCAGGTTGTTGGCTACTCTCTGAGCCTGTTCCGGGCTACAGTTTTCCAGCAGGATACCAAATTCATCACCCCCCAGGCGTGCCAGGGTATCGCTTTCACGGATGCTTTCTTTGAGTATCACTACCAGTTGGCGAAGTAACTCATCACCTGCGATGTGTCCACAGGTATCGTTGATTACCTTGAACTGATCAAGATCGAAATAGAGCAGGGCATGATGACGGTTTTCTATTTCTATCGCACCAACGGCGCGCTCCAGTCGTAACTCAAATTCCTGTCGGTTGATAAGTCCGGTAAGACTGTCGTGGTTGGTGTTATACAGGAGTTGCTCTTCAGCAACCTGTCGGGCTTTGCGCTGTTCTGCATCACGTTGTTCACGGGTGACGATGGGTACCAGCCGGGCCAGTTGGTTACGGGTGATAAAGTCATTCGCACCGGCGTGTGTAGCGCCGATGACGGCGTCTTCGGCCAGGTCTGATGAGACGATAATGAACGGTAACTGAAGATCAAACTGGCGAACAGTCTTAAGCAATTCATAGGCATTGCAGGAAGAAAGATCGTAATCGGATATGACCAGATCCCAGCTCTTTTTGTTAAGGCTATCCAGCAGGCCTGGCTGATCATTTACATGATGGTAATTGAGGTCGAAGCCACCTTCGTTGAGCCGTCTTACCATATCGTGAACATGATCCTTATGTTCCTCAATAAAGAGTATGTTCAATGCCTTCATGAAATTAACTTCACATAAATTAAGTGGCGAGTATATCGCAATACAAGCATGATTCCAGTCGTGCCTATAAACTGCTCATTGCTTTGTTCAAATGAAACTCTATGTTCTTTTTGTATGCCAGGAAATGAGACGTGTGTAGTTCCGCATCATTTTTCATCGGCTGAACCGTCTCGGAAAGGTCAATGTCTGTAATATAAACAGGGTAATGTGCCTCGCTGTTTCTATACTTTACGACGTGCCTTGCCACGGCAGTGAAAACTTCACCACCATATTCAACCGTAGAAAACTCATTGCCATCGCAATAGATGGTGACATTCTTCTGTCCTGTTTCACCCTGTGTACAGATCACCTGCACATCCAGATATCGGCTTGGGATGTCCTGTTGTGAATATGGAACGGGTCTCATGATGTATTCATTTTGGCCTTTCTGATGGCATTCATAAAACTCCAGCGGAAATTCCTGCCGTTGATTATCTGCAGAATGTAGTTTGTGTTCGCGACGGTTAATTATTGACATCAGGAACAGGCTGTAGTGATTTAGAATTGATGGATGGTTATGGTAAGACTGTTGCTGGTAATACAGAGAGCCCATTTCATCAAGTATATAAATGTGTGCTGTATCCTGCATGATGCGGAAATAGACCTGAATCTTACCCGGTAGATTATGACGGTAGATTTCCGGTAACGGAGTGTTGTTCAGGGTATTTGTGTTCAGGTGCGTTGAGCAGAATTCTGATTGCGTACGTCCCAGATGCTGAATCAGCTGCGTCAGAGTTTTCATATAGTAGTATTTGGGTACGTCATTAACGAATTGCAGAATATGGTATTGATTCGCTGATTCCATCAGATAACGCCTGTTACGGGAATCATAGGCACAAAAACAGGCACTGGCTTCGTGAAAAATTTGTTCAATCGTATTTTGAATAACAATGCCATAGCCGTCAGTGAAACAACGAATATTGATCGGGGGCAGTGGTATCTCGTTAGTCTTTGTCTCGTAACACAGGTATTTCCCTATGGCCTCCATCAGACCTTCTATTCCAGAATAGTGGAATGAAAATATCTCCTGCCAACTGGTTTCTATAAGCAGATCAAAACTGATGGCCAGGTTTTCATGCAATCCACCGTAGCTCAGGGCATTGTTGTTGGTGCTGGCAAGATGTTCACCCTCGCGCAATTTGGCGACTTTGGGTTTGATGCCGACGTTGATGAACAACACCGCCTGCCTTATGCGTCCATTATCGGTTAGCTCTGAGCTACTGCTGCCATGGATCTCTCCAGCAGGAAATAACTCACTCAGGGCATTCATAATGGTTCTGATTTCACGCACGCCAAGTTCACTGTCGCGCATAAAACACTGGATCAAGGTTTCTGCCCCAATGATTTTGTTGAAATGGCACCAGCTCAGCAGATCCATAATACTGCTGGCGCGTTTCATTGGGGTCAGCCTTTGTGCCTCTTCGATGTTCACCATACCGGAATACAGTAGCCAGGAGGTGGGCTTACCGGTCTGCTGGGATTCGTGCAGAGTCACCTGGGATTCGTACAGATCCGGGGTGATACCCCGGTTCACCAGTTCAATTTTTCCGGCCTTCTTTTCAAAGGCAGAGTAGAGACGTCGTCCTAGGATGGTCAGATCCTGTTCGGAAATGTGTGAAATACTGGCCTGATGGCGGGCGAACTGGGACAGCTTCCGATAGCTCTGGGTGAGGGTTCGGATCAGGTCACGGCGTTCTTCCAGCACGGTTTGTAGTTGCCATTCATCTTTCTTGTCCAGGCGCTGGATCTGAAAAAGCTCCCAGCCCCAACTCTTCACCATGAAGGCGAGAAGCTCTCGTCTCCAGTTGTTTTTCCTGTCCAGAGAGAGTTGCTCGTTGATCTTCAGGTAAAAACTTTTGCGCAGGAAATCCAGACGAACCCCATCATTACTGGCCATCAGGTATTCCTCGACCTTGCGGTACATCAGCAGGTAGGGATCGAGTGCCTCCAGATTGTTCTCACCGCCATAGACGGCACGCTTGTAATGAGTGCTAAGCAGATCCATACGAGGGTACTCATCCGCATAGACCTCCATCAGCATTAGTTTCAGGACAGATTTATAGGGCGAATTAATGCTCTTGTATAAATGCCACAGGGTGGCACCAAAGAACTCTTCCGCGGGAATCTGATCGAGTCCCCCGAAATCAATAAAATCACTGGTACTGAAAAAACGCTTATGGTTTTGCGAGATAACATAATTGCTGTAGTCATGCTCCTGTTCAGGGGGAACCACCCACCACAGCGGTGGCAGGCCTGCGATGACGACGCCGGATCGATAAAATTCATCCAGTAACAGGTAGTACTGGCTACTACCGCTGTGCTCATCAGACAGGCCTTCATTGTTACCCGAGCGGAAACTCTGTGCGTTAAACACGAAAAAATGTACTTCCAGGCGTAATTCAGCGGCCCATTTTTCCAGTGATTCGGCCTTCTGCTGTAGTTCATTCAGGTCTTGCTCTGAAAGATCTTTGCGGTGACAGACCCAGATATCGAAATCACTTTTTTGCGAGTAGGCCACCGTGCCACTGCTGCCCATCATGTATAAACCTTCGATCTGGAAGGAGCGTAATGCACGTTTATTACGTTTGAATGAGCGGGCGACCTTGTGCGCGACACCCAGGGCCTTTTCTGTGGGGGAGTAATCGCAGATGCCGAAGGGAGTGTTTTTCGAGACATAACCCGGCAGCAGGGGGTGATTGGTATGAAACAGGAGAGGCAGCAGATCCAGAAACTCCTTTTGTGAATCGCTCAGGCACGCCTGGATGCGTCTCAGTCTCTCTCGGTTGATCAGTGAAAACCGGCGGACGATCTGGCGGGCATCCATCTGAGTTTCTGCTTCATGAGTTTCGACCGTCTGCATATCTGAGGATAGCGGCATTAAGCCGTGTATCTTTAGTGATTTACAGTCTTTTTACTCGAGCCATCGGGCGTTGTCTGATGGCCAGCAGCGTGGCTGGAATGTGCGCTGTTAGAGAGCGCGTGATAGCTGGTATTCCATATAAATAACAGTTGCTTAGACTGTTTTTTACGGCTTTTCGATACACGCCTCCTGAGTATTTTGTCGCGCATGCAGGCTGGAGCTGTTTCCAGCCACTTCCGCAGCCCCGATGACGAGTATACAAATGGTGCAGATTATTTGTTAACCTGTGCCACCTTGCCCGAACCTGAGTGTGACCTAAACTCAATCCTGACGAGTATCCTAAAACAATAAGAACGGCACAAAGCAGGGGCCAAGCGCGGTGTGGTAATAATAATTAATAACGATAAGCGAGGATGAAAATGTTTACCAAAGACATGAAGATAGAAGGCTTTGATGCAGAACTGTTCGAGGCCATGGAGGCGGAGAAAGTCCGTCAGGAACAGCATATTGAGTTAATCGCATCGGAGAATATGACCAGTCCCCGAGTGCTGGAATGCCAGGGTTCAGTCCTGACCAATAAATACGCGGAAGGTTATCCCGGCAAGCGCTATTACGGCGGTTGTGAACATGTTGATGTGGCGGAGCAGCTGGCTATTGATCGCTGTAAGCAATTGTTTGGGGCAGACTGGGTCAACGTGCAGCCGCATTCCGGCTCACAGGCCAATGGTGCTGTTTATCTGGCGCTGATCAAACCCGGCGACAAGATTATGGGAATGAGCCTGGCTCATGGTGGACATCTCACCCACGGTGCCAGCGTTAATGTTTCAGGGCGCATCTATGATGCCGTTCAATATGGCCTGGATGACAAGGGGCTCCTCGATTACAACCAGGCCGAAGAGCTAGCGCTGGAGCATAAGCCGAAACTGATTATGACAGGCTTCTCTGCTTACTCCCGCGTGGTTGACTGGGAACGTTTTCGTGAGATTTCAGATAAGGTCGGTGCCATCATGGTGTCTGACATTGCTCATGTTGCCGGTCTGGTTGCTACAGGTGATTACCCAAGTCCGGTGCAGATTGCCGATGTTACTACCTCAACGACGCATAAGACCCTGCGTGGCCCACGTTCAGGTGTGATTATGGGTAAGGCCAATGCCGAGATTGAAAAGGCGATTAATTTCATGGTGTTTCCTGCCTATCAGGGTGGGCCACACATGCATACCATCGCCGCCAAGGCCGTGGCCTTCAAGGAAGCCATGTCTGATGACTTCAAGGTTTACATCAAGCAGGTCAAGGTCAATGCCAACGCGATGGCTGAAGAGTTTGTCAAACGCGGGCTGAAAATCGTCTCTGGCGGTACCGACAATCACCTTTTCCTGGTCGATATGATTGAAAAAGGTCTGACGGGTAAAGAGGTCGATGCGGCTCTTGGACGTGCGCATATCACAGTGAACAAGAACTCTGTACCAAACGACCCACAGTCACCATTTGTTACCAGTGGTATTCGTATTGGTACACCGGCAATTACCACCCGGGGTTTTGATGAGGCAGATTGTCGCAACGTCGCCAACTGGATCTGTGACATTATGGATAATATGGGTGATGAGTCTGTGATCGAGACGGTCAAGCAGAAGGTTTCTGCCCTGACCACTAGTAAGCCGGTCTACAACAACTAAGCGTTGTAGCCTGAAACCGACAGGACGATCGGTTAAAAGTATCATCTCTACAACCCCGCTGCGCGCGGGGTTGTATGTTATTGGAGTATGATCCACTAAATGTACTGCCCATTTTGCAATGCACTGGATACCAAGGTGGTTGATTCACGCCTTGTAGGAGACGCCGGAGAACAGGTGAGGCGTCGCCGTGAGTGCGTGGATTGCAAGGAACGCTTTACTACCTATGAGACAGCCGAGCTAAATCTGCCTCGTATTATCAAAAGTGATGGGCGACGTGAGGCCTTTTCAGATCAAAAATTACGTGCAGGTATGGATCGGGCACTGCAGAAGAGGCCGGTGAAGACCGACGAGGTAGAGACCTCTATCGCGACCATCAAGCGCCATCTGCGAGCCACCGGTGAGCGTGAAGTCAATTCACGACGCGTCGGAGACTGGGTGATGGAGCAACTGCGTCTGCTGGATCAAGTTGCTTTTGTACGCTTCGCCTCGGTGTATCATCGATTTGAAGATGTACGTTCATTCCTCGAAGAGATCGAGCGACTGGAAAACGAGTTACCGCCAGAGGTGCGCAAACAGCAACTGGATCTGCTGCCGGATAGCGATAAATAAGCCGGTGAAATAGCACTATGATGGCATCCGACTGGTCACGCGATGACTATCACTTTATGGCTCAGGCCATACGCGTCGCTCGGCGCGGTCTTTACAGCACAGACCCAAATCCCCGTGTAGGTTGTGTCATCGTCTCTGACCACGGCGAGGTTTTCGAGGGATGGCATATCCGTGCCGGTGATCCACATGCCGAGATTTACGCCCTGCAGGCGGCGGGGTCACAGTCACGAAACGCTACCTGTTATGTATCACTGGAACCCTGTAGTCATCAGGGACGCACACCGCCCTGTGCAGATGCCCTGATCGCAGCGGGCGTAAGACGCGTTGTGGTCGCCATGCAGGATCCGAATCCACGTGTTGCAGGCGCAGGTATTGCGCGCTTGCGTGAGGCCGGCGTGCAGGTCGATACAGGCCTCCTGCAAAGCGATGCCGAGAGTCTCAACCCGGGTTTCATCAAGCGCATGCAACAGGGACTACCCTATGTACGCTGCAAACTGGCAATGAGCCTGGATGGCCGTACCGCTATGGCCAATGGTGAAAGTCAGTGGATTACGTCAGCCCAGTCGCGACGGGATGTACAACGTCTGCGAGCGGAAAGCTCAGTGGTCATGACAGGCATCAACACGGTACTCGCAGATGACTGCTCACTGACGGTTCGTGAGCTACAGACTGAACGTCAGCCGATCCGCGTAGTGCTGGATAGTCAGTGTCGAATGCCGGCCACAGCAACGATGTTGCAACAACCCGGCGAAACCTGGGTTCTCAGCACGGTTCATGGAAACCTGCAGGGGGCCGAGTTGATCAAAGTGCCTGCAAAAGACGGGCGTCTTGATTTGAGAGCCGTGATGCAGTTACTCGCAGAACGAGAGATTAATCAGGTTTTACTGGAGTCCGGGGCGACCCTGGCGGGGGCGATGTTACAGGCAGGACTGGTGGATGAGCTGATACTTTATGCGGCACCACGGCTTTTGGGTGATAATGCGCGGGGATTATTGCAGTTGCCCGGCTTACACAAGCTCACTGAGACCCCGCAGCTGACGATTCAGGATGTCAGAACCATCGGCTCAGACATACGCATAACGGCGAGACCGGAGATGGGTAAATGTTTACCGGAATAATTGAAACAACAGGCCATGTGCATGCCATTTCGGCAGGTGAACAGGATACCCGCCTGGTATTCCACCGTGGTTCACTGGATATCAGTGATGTGGCATTGGGCGATAGTATTGCTGTTAACGGCGTGTGCCTGACCGTCGTCGAGCTGAAGGATGATGAGTTTGCAATGGATGTCTCCAGCGAGACCCTGGCGATGACGACGCTGGGCAAGCTGGAGCTCGATAGCCCGGTGAACCTGGAAAAGGCCCTTGCGCTGGGCGACAGACTGGGTGGACATCTGGTTAGCGGACACGTGGACGGTATAGCCGAGGTAAAAAGCCGAGTACCTGAAGGTCGAGGTGAACGCTTCACCATTCAGGTTCCGCAACAGCTCAGGAAATATATCAGCCGGAAGGGTTCCGTGTGTCTGGATGGGGTGAGCCTGACAGTCAACAACGTTAGCGCCAATGAATTTGATGTACTGATCATCCCGCATACACAGGAAATCACCATCATCCGGCATTATCAAGCGGGTACCCGGATCAATCTCGAAGTCGATCTGATTGCGCGCTATCTGGAATCATTGCTGGAAGGCCGGTTGCCATCTGACGATGCCGAGCCAAAGGCTGAACCTATTAGCCGCGAGTTCCTCGCGGAATCTGGATTTATCAAGGAATAATTCTGCCCACGCAGATGTCTGAATAGACTTATGAAAATGAATACAACAGAAGAGATCATCGAAGACATTCGCAACGGTAAAATGGTCGTCATCATGGATGACGAAGCACGCGAAAATGAAGGCGATCTGGTAATGGCCGCATCAGCCGTGACACCCGAAGCGGTCAACTTTATGGCCCGTTTTGGACGTGGATTGATCTGTGTGACGCTGACGCGTGAGCGTTGTCAGCAATTGAACCTGCCCCTCATGGTGAGTGATACCTATTTCAACAGCGGTACAAATTTTACCGTCTCGATCGAGGCCGCCACGGGTGTGACTACCGGTATATCAGCGGCCGATCGTGCACGCACAATCCTGGCAGCAGTCGCCAGTGATGCCAAACCGGCAGACATCGTGCAACCGGGGCATATTTTTCCCCTGATGGCCAAGACGGGTGGTGTACTGACCCGTGCAGGGCATACGGAGGCCGGCTGTGATCTGGCTAGACTGGCAGGCCTTGAACCCGCATCCGTGATTGTTGAAATTCTTAACGATGATGGCACTATGGCGCGGCGCAGTGATCTGGAAGTCTTTGCCGAACAACACCAGCTAAAAATTGGTACGGTGGCTGATCTGATCCGCTATCGGGTGGAAAATGAGAAAACCGTGGAATGCGTTGGTGAATGCAAGATGCCGACTCAATACGGTGAATTTAAAATGTACACCTATGAGGATGCCATTGGTCAGGATCTGCACATCGCCCTGGTGAAGGGGGAGATAGATCCTGAAACACCGACCATGGTCCGCGTACATATCTCAAACCCGGTCGTCGATCTGACCTGTAATGCCCGTTCGGAACAGGGCTGGCCCTTACAGGATTCGATTCAACGCGTGGCGCAGGAGGAGTCAGCCGTGCTGGTGATCCTCTGTAACCAGATCGATAACTCGGAACTGATATGGCAGGTTAAGAATTATCATTCAGAAGATATGGGGCATGAGGCGCCAACCAAACCCGCACAGAATGAACTTCGCACGATTGGCCTGGGTTCACAGATACTGGCTGATCTGGGAGTGAAAAAAATGCGCGTATTGAGCGCACCGAAAAAAATTCATTCGATATCAGGTTTTGGTCTTGAAGTGACCGAATATGTATCAAGCTAGCTTAAAGGGTTAAAAAAATGAGTGAAATAAATCAGCTGGAAGCGACCCCCGTCGCAACAGAAGAAATGCGCATCGCGGTGGTCGCTGCAAGATTCAACAGCTTCATCGTTGATCATCTGGAGCAGGGCTGCACGGCTGGCTTAATCAGTCACGGTGTTGCTGCAGAGAATATCAGTGTGCTGAAAGTACCGGGTGCATTCGAGATGCCTTTGACTGCCAAGCGCCTGGCAGAGACAGGACAATATGATGCGATCATCGCCATTGGTGCGGTGATTCGCGGTGGTACGCCACATTTTGACTACGTCTGTAATGAATGTGCCAGCGGTCTCACCAGGGCCTCCCTCGATACCGGTGTACCGGTCATCTTTGGTGTGCTTACCGTGGATAGCATAGAGCAGGCGATAGAACGTGCGGGTTGCAAGGCCGGAAACAAGGGAGCAGATGCCGCGCTGACGGCAATCGAGATGGTCAATCTACTGCGTAAGATCGCTTAATGGCCGGACCAACCAACAGGGCACGCGTGGGTGCCAGACGATGTGCCGTGCAGGCGCTTTATCAGTGGCTGGTGTCGCATCATGACCCGATGGAGATTTACCGGGAATTTCTCGTCGAGCGCGAGATGAACAAAACCGATCCGGAATATTTCAAAACCCTGTTAATCGGAGTTACGGAACAGGCCGAGTCGATCGATGAGCGTCTCACCACAGTTCTTGATCGGCCTCTGCAGGAACTTGACCCGGTAGAGCACGCGATCCTGATGCTGGGTGTTTATGAACTGGAGCATTGTCTCGAGATCCCCTGGCGGGTCGTGATCAACGAATCTATTGAGCTGGCAAAGATGTTTGGGGCAGAAGAAGCACATAAATATGTGAACAGTATTCTGGATAAACTGGCCAGATCGCTGCGGCCGCTTGAAACACAACAGAATGCCTGAAAATATCCCGGCGCAGTTTCATGAGTGATAACGAGTTTCAGATAATCCAGCGTTTTTTTAATCGCCAGGTTTACCAACACTACGGAGTCGTGCTTGGCATAGGCGATGACGCCGCAATTTTGCAGGTGCCAGCGGGGCAGCAATTACTGGTTTCGATGGACACCCTGGTCGAAGGTGTACACTTTCGTGATACTGATGCGGCCATGGATATCGGCTACAAAAGCCTGGCCGTTAACCTCAGCGATATGGCTGCGATGGGTGCCATACCCGCCTGGATTACGCTTTCTCTGGCCATGCCTGAGGCAGACGAAGACTGGCTCAAAAAATTCTCTATCGGTTTCTTCTCCCTCGCCCACGAACACAAGGTACAACTGATTGGGGGGGATACAACCCGGGGTCCCCTGTGCATCACCGTGCAGATCCATGGTTTTGTACCGGCGAAAAAGGCCCTGTTACGCAGTGGCGCAAAAGTCGGTGATCATATACTCGTGACGGGCACCCTGGGTGACGCGGCACTGGCGCTGGAATTACCCGACTCTGCCAGAAAGGAGCCTGAAAACCTGCCTTTGTTCGAGGCCCTGCTCAGACCGGTGCCACGTGTGCAACACGGGCTGGCACTGCGAGGACTGGCGAACAGTGCGATCGACATCTCTGATGGCCTGATTGCCGATCTGGAGCATGTCGTGAACGCCAGTGGTGTGTCGGCACATATAGAAACCTCACAATTACCGCTTTCAGACGCATTGTTAAGACATCATCAAGCACCTCAGGCCCGTCAGTATGCGCTGGCCGGTGGTGATGATTATGAACTCTGTATGACGGTGCCGGATCAGCATCTACAGGAGGTTCTGGCGCTGAATAAAAAGTTTGATGTCGGCATGACGGTGATTGGAAATATACGAGAGGGCAGTGGTGTACATTGCTATACCGATGACGGGCAAGCGCTGACGCTCAAGCGTAAATCTTTCCTGCATTTCTAAACAGCCGGTGGTTTTTTTCTACTAGATGACCTGATAGGAATCATCGAGTATTTCTTCATCCGGGATCCCAACATGCAATTCGCGGTTACGCTCTGCAATTTCGGCTCGCATTAACTTGCGCATTTTACCGGCCTCAAACAACTTCTTTTCAAGTTCCGTTTCGGGTACCAGGGGGATAATCTTTTTGCTCGTGCCATCTTCGTTTTTGGCGACCATGGTGAAATAGCAGGAATTGGTGTGCCGCTTGACCTGAGAGTGCAGGTCTTCGGCGACGACCTTAATGCCGACTTCCATCGAACTACTGCCGGTGTAATTAATATTCGCATTGAAGGTAACCAGTTCTCCTACGCGAACGGGTTGTTTGAAGAACACCTGATCCAGTGAGGCGGTGACTACATAGGATTTTGCATAACGGGCGGCGCAGGCATAGGCAACCTGATCGAGTAATTTAAGGATCGTTCCACCGTGTACATTGCCTGAAAAATTGGCCATTTCAGGGGTCATTAAGACCGTCATATAGAGTGTTTTTTTGGGTTTATTAGGCATCGTATTTATTGCTTGTTTATTGTTGTTTTTAGATGGCTGGTGAAGAGCGGGGAATTAAAGTCTCACATAGCCCTGACCTTCGAGTTCTGTAATTTCATCAGGGCCAAATGGCACCAGTTCAAAAAATGCAGGCAGGTCATTATCACTCAGGCCTCGCGATTTCATTGCCATCTCACAGGCTTTGAAATCAATGATTCCAGAGCTATCGAGCCTGGCTGCCAGGTCGACGACATCCTTGTACATGCTGTAGTTTTTGCTCGCAAACACATCCAGATCCGGGCCATGCATCACCATGGCAATTTTCATCGGCTGATGTTGCTGGCGAGCGCTGCTCTGAAGCTCTTCTGCCCGTTGCAGCAGGGCGTAAATCTCTTCAACGCTGTGACCTTCCGTGTCAAAGAAATAACGAACCGACTCCTGCGCTTGCTGAACCGACTGCAGGTTCTGTACAAGCGGTGCAGGTGTGGGTTTCAGGGTTACGGTGACAGATTCATCCCGGTTTTTATCTGACCCCTGTAACAGGATGACCAGTAATAAACCGGCTGCCAGTGCAATCGTGATGAATTGTTTCATGGTCGTAATCATAAGCAGTTAAGCGGCTGATTTCCATGCGATTGAATGCTTGTCACGCAATGCGTTGACAGTCTACCTACCAGAAGGTAGGCTGCTGTTTCAATATCAGCTGATTGCACCGATTGTTATGAGTTCGCAAAATCCAACCGCACTAAATATCCTCTCCATCGCCAGGCAGTTGATCATGACACGCGGTTATCAGGGGTTTAGTTTTCGTGATATCTCAAGTCAGGCAGGGATCAAACCGGCCAGTATTCATTACCATTTCCCGACCAAGGGAGACCTGGGAGAGGCGTTATTAATCGAAGCAACGACAGAGTTCCAACGCCAGTTAGTCAGCATTGAACAACAACATGAACGTGCAGCTCAGCGCCTGGTTGCTTTCGTAGGGATATTTGAAGAGACCTTTGGAGAGGCGGACCGTTTATGCCTGGTTTGCATGCTGGCCGCAGGTCAGGATACCGTGCCCGCCGAGATACGTGCACGCATCCGGGAGTTCTGGGATATCGCCGTGAGATGGACCGAGGCCTGTATCGATAAAGGTATGCGAGCCGGTGAGTTTTATGCCGATCTGGACAGTCGTGTTGTCGCTCAGACTCTGCTGGCAACACTGGAAGGTGCGATGCTCACAGGTCGTGCCTATCAGGATAAACAGAAATTACCTGAATCGGCCGGGTTCATTTTGTCCTGCCTGAGACAACAGCCGGAGGGCATCTGCAATAGTCATGCATTTGAATAAACTTCTCTGCAGTTGTTTGTTGATGGTCGGCTTACAGAGCGCCTGTCAGTCCAGCGATTTCAACCTCACAGAGGTTGCGGAGGGTGTGTTTGTGCATCAGGGCGAGCATCTGTTGCCGACGGTAGACCAGATGGACATCGCAAACGTTAGCTTCGTTATCGGCTCACGCTGTGTTGCCGTTATCGACCCAGGTGGGTCTTTAGCCCTTGGTCTGGCTCTGCGAGAGCAAATTCGCAGGCACACAGATAAACCGGTCTGTTATCTGATTCTGAGCCATATTCATGCCGATCATGTACTCGGTGGTGCGGCCTTCGTAAAGGACAAACCGACTGTCATCGGTCACGAGTTGCTACCAAACGCCCTACTGGAAAATATCGACTTTTTTGATCAGCACTTTGTCGCGGCAGGCGCGGCAGTGACCGCTCGAGAGCTACTCATGACACCAGACCTGACGATTCCAGTGGGGCAAACCCTGGAAATTGACCTTGGAGGGCGTGTGCTCGAGATCAGCGCCTACGCCAGGGCTCATACACACACCGATATAGTGGTTTTCGACCGGAACACAAAAACATTATTGTTGTCTGACCTGTTATTCATGGAACGTATTCCGCCACTGGACGGTAGTCTCAGGGGCTGGATTGCTGTGCTGGATGAATTGCGCGGGAAACAGGCGCTACTCGTGGTTCCGGGTCACGGCCCGGTGAGTGCGGCCTGGCCTCAGGCGATGGAAGGACTGTATCGATATTTGACGACTCTGCGTGATGAAGTCCGGGCCATTATCGCCGCTGGAGGATTTCTGGAGCAGGCCATGGAGCAGGTGGGATTGAATGAAAGGGGCAGATGGTTATTGTTTGATGATGTGCATAAAAGAAATGTAACCCGTGCCTTTGCCGAACTTGAGTGGGAATAGAGCATTGAGGAGAGATGAGATGAATATGATCAATAAAGGCCTTGGACTGGTATTACTGTTGCTGGTTTCCTTGTCAGCATCGGCTGCGGGAGAACAGTCTCCTGCGTCTACCTGGGACAGTCTGCTGAAAGACGCATATTTCAAGGGTAAAACCCTGATCGAAGGGGAGACAGTGATCGAACTAAAGACTCCTTATCGTGCTGAGGACGCGGCCATCGTGCCCGTCAGTGTCAGCTCAAAACTGGATCGGGAAAAAACGGATACCTATATCAAGACGATTTACCTGATTGTCGATGAGAACCCAGAGCCTCTGGTGGGCACCTTTCACCTGAATAAGGAGATGGGGAAGGCCGATCTGGCGATGCGGATCCGT
>JBFIID010000022.1:0-15850 GCA_041601415.1 Gammaproteobacteria bacterium | reverse complement strand
ACCATTGATATGCTGGAACAGGGGCGCAAAGCCCTCGGATAACTCCACCGTTTGATGTTCAATTACCGGCTCACAGGCCGATGCCCTGGCAAGCAGCGCGCGCGACGCCAGCAGGCGCGGTTGTTCACTAGCCAGCAGTTCCCTGCGCTGCGTTGCGGTCAGCGGCGATCGGGTCAGATGCCGCCACAGGCCACCATCTTCACAGGCACAGAGAACCTGCTTCAACTGCGCATAACTGTGTGGAATGAGCGCTACACTGACGAAGTCGGCCAGTCGAACGGGCTGTTGCTGCCAGTTCGTAGGTAGTTCACCCACATCCGGGGGTAAGGGTTTCTTCTCCAGAACCACCTGTTTCAGGCTCGCGCTTGTCCAGGCCATTCCTGTCTCGACTTCGAGGATTGCCAGCAGCATGGCCTTTTCATGTTCTGACTCATGCGCGCAGGCCGCGAGTGCTTCACGCATGCGTATGCCAAATGCCGCACTGCGTTCCTGGGGTGTGGTCTGCATGGTGCGGGTGTCGATCAACGCACGCAGCAGATCCAGCCCCTCCGGCAATGATGAAAAGAGACTGAAACTCAGCGGGAAACTTCGGCACAGATGGCTCAGGATCAGATCGGCCCGCATCATGGCATCCAGTTGCAGGGCATCGGGTCGGATACGGTTAAAGTCCTCGCGCTCCGATGGGCTCAGCTCATAAGCCGTCAGGGCCAGTGCTGGATCGGAGCAGAACTGATCGCGTAACCGCTGATCAAACAGCAGGTCAAACAGCACGCGTTCCTGCTCCACGAAACTCATGCAACACCTGCCACTCTTTCGACCAGTTGCTGACAGCCACTCAGCTCGGAAACCGTCTGTCTGATGCGTTTCAGGGTCGACAGCACAGCCTGTTCTTCGACACCTTCACATTCATAACAGACCGCCTTTACATTGGGTAACTCGGGTAGCATCTGTTCCAGCATCTGCCAGGTCTCGGTCAATATTTCACATTCATGCGCATCGACATAAATTGGTCCCTGTGCCGCCTGTTTCAGGCGTCCACCGGCCACATGCATTTCAATCACGCGCTCGCGTGGCAAATACTGCAGGCCATCAGACACCGCTTTGCCACTCGCCATTTCATAGGAAACCAGATGCCCCATATCCAGCAACAGGGCACAATCCGTGGCATCCGCTATCGCCCCGAAAAAAGCAAACACCGGCATCGTCCCGGCAACAAAACTAACCGGCGGTGGCTCTATCGCAACGGGTACGGACACGCGCGCCTGCACCTCTCGCACTCGTTCGATAGCAAGCTCCAGTGATGTCTGATTCAGGATGGGAGGAATAAAATAACCCACGCTGGTGGAATACGCGTGACCCTGCTGCAGGAAGCAATAGGCGCAATCCTGCGCAAACCATGGCGAGGCAACGCGTCTCGTATGCTCAGCAGTCGCCTCCAGCCAGGCCAGCGAGTTCGGATAGGAACCACAAAAATTCAGATAAGACGGATGAAACAAAACCGGCACCCCCGCACTGCGCACCCGCTCGACCTCATCGATCACGGCCTCCACATCCGCCAAACCGGCATATTCGACAAACGAAGGCCCGCCGGCCTGATTCACCAGTGACACCGGATCAGGTTGTGACGACAAACTCAGGCTTGCACCTACGCCAAGAGTCGGTAATTGTTCAAAGAAACCCTGCATGCTCATCCTGTCTGTTTACTGTTGCTAGAATATCACTTCATTGTGTTACTGATTACTCCAGAGCCTATAGCCCTGTTTTTTATAGGTCATACCCTTCAATTACCACTAATGTGTAACGCCTCTTTCCCCTGTTTTGACCATTAAAGTGTTATCTTGGTCAGGCCGCTATAGCCTTTACGCAGGAAGGGGTCTAAATCATGTCCGAACAGCTAAGCATTATCCAGGATATCTATCTGGAACACCTGGAAGAGGTGTATAAGCGCTGTCCACCGGAACTGATGAAGCGGATTAAAACCTGTATCGATCCCCACGCCACAGAGGTAGCTGAAACCTTCTACGAAACCATCAACGGAATTGGCGAGCTATCAGAGTATCTAAGTACCGAACAGGTGGTAGCGCGTTTGATTCCCAGCATGGCTAACTGGGTACAACAACTGTTCATCATTCGTGACAAAGAACAAACCCTGGAATATATCGCCGTCCAGTTCAACATCGGACACCTGCACGCCCGCATCAAGCTCGCACCCAATCTGTTTAACTGTGGAGTACGGGTGCTTAAACGTGAAATTAAAAACCACCTGCTGCCCGAGGCAAAAACGATTAGAGATTACCGTGACATGACACTGGTAGTCGATATGCTCACCGACGTTGCCTCTTCCCTGATGAATGAAAGCTATTTCATCGATCTGATCCATGCGGAACGACAGTCACAATCACTACAGTTTCAGGTAATGGGACAGGAGCTGGCATTGAAATGTGAAAAGCTTCGAGCCGATACGTTCTCCTGGCAGAACCGTACACTCAATCAGTTGCTCAGCACCGATCAGGAAATTCCCCGCGATCTACCTCTGGTCTCACACTCAGACATTGGTATGTGGGTAAATCATAAGGCCGCTCTGTATTTTAAGGACAGCCCGGAAGTTGATGAACTAAGCCGCAAACTGACAAATATAGACACACTGGTAAAACAGATAGTCTCAAGCAAACGAACCAATGCTGTGAATGAGAGCCGGTTAATCATCGAACAATTGAATGACGAGGTACTGACCTTTACTTCGCTACTCTCCAAGTTAAGTGAAATGTCGGTGGCGATGGAAACCGCCCGCGACAGCCTCACCAAACTGTTGAATAGACGCTATCTTGATACCGTGATGCAGAAGGAAACCAATTACAGCATTCGTAATAAGTCCTCCTATATCATCATGTTGATGGATATTGATCATTTCAAGTCCATCAATGATACACACGGTCATCAGGTGGGTGATGAGGTTCTCGCTACCGTGGCAGAGGTACTCAATCGCTCGGTACGCGGTGGTGACTTTCTGTTTCGCTATGGGGGTGAAGAGTTTCTATTATTAATGCCGGACATGAAACTGGATGCGGCTGAAAAACTGGCACAGACGCTTTGTCGCGGCATCGCTGAGACAAAGATTGTTGTTCAGGGGAAGGAGTCGCTGTCAGTTACGATCAGCATTGGTGTCGCAGTGCATGATTTTTCATCGGATTACAAACGCATCATTAATCAGGCCGATGAGGCCCTCTATGCAGCGAAAGCCGCTGGTAGAAATGGCTATCAGATCAGTGCCTGATTTTCCTATTGATTCACCACCATCATCAAACCGGAACGCAGCTTGTTTAACACCCGATCCATCAATGGTAATGCCTGCGCATAATCCGCCTTACTGACCAGTGACTGTGCCCGATCATACTCGGCATTCGCCTCATTCAGGATCCTGGCGATGGTTTTCCGCGCGCGTTCAGAGGCAATCTGCGGCATAAAGATACCAATTGCACGGCGCTGGCTGTCGATCTTCTGTAGATAGTAATCATATTCATCTTTTGGCGTGGCAAAATTGAGCGACATAATCAGTTCTTCGCCGTTGCGTGCCGCGATGATGGCCTGTTTGATCAATCGGTAGGCGGGGTCGATGATGGATCGTGCTTTCGCGAAATGTTGCAAACTGGCCTCGTACTCACCCAGCCTGGTCAGAACCAGTACATCCTGTTTCAGGTTCTCTGCATCCTGCACCAGATCTTTTTCGATACCAATATTCTGGTACTGGGACAACAGTGCATCGATACTGTCCCTGCGCATCTGATAATCGCGTTTGTGCTTCTCCTGATTCTGACTCTGATATTCAAGCACGCCTGATCCATTTTCTTTATAGACGTTTTCATCATGATGAGCGGAAGCCGTTGCGCAAACAAGCAACAGCAGCACGAGAAAACCAATGTATTTCCTTATCATGTAACAGATTCCAGAATGATGAGCTTGATAGAATAAATAGTGACATAAACAACAGGGGCTTTACCACCACTACCCTGTTTATACGTCTTCATTCTTCCTGGAGATTAATAGTCTTCATCATCAATCACCCTCAACGGCAAGATATCACTGTCTTTGGTGATTACCGGTGACTCGTCGGTACGCAGGCAGCTACCCGCGTACTTGCCCGCAACGGAGAAAGTGGACACCTGAACAAAATACTCATCGATCTGAGGCAGACGCCAGAGTTGCTGATAGATTTGATCCTGTCGACCAAATCGACCCGAGGTTTCCTCAATGGTGTTCTGATGTTTATCCACCATACTGATATTCCAGCCGCAGCGCCCCGCAATGGGTTTAATCGCGTAGCCCTGCTGTTGCAGTTCTTCAGTCAAATCATAGCGGGTATCCAGCAGATGACGATGATTAGGGAACAACTGCCACATGATCGGTAGAATCGATTTATTACTGGGGATCAGTGTCCAGATCGGTTCATAAACCATGACCTTCGGGTGCAACAGAACGTCGGCCAGACGTGGAGCCCTGTCCCGGTTCTGTGCTTCGGTCTCTTCACACTCACGACGAATTTGATCCAGCGCGGTTTCCCAGGCCCAGGTCTTCCACACCCAGCGAATCGGCAGTCCATCACCGTCCAGCACATCGCCGTCTGGCGACCATTGCAGGCCGTCGACCCCTGAGATCATCTTGCTCTCAATACCCGCCCGGTTCATCGCCGACTGCATAAACAGGGCGTGATAACTCTCCTCCAGATCTCGGTCTCGCATGATGTGCAGCACATCATCCACATCGCTGTGTCTCCAGGCCTCCACCAGTTTGGTGAATAATTTCTCGCCCGGGTCATCCCCTTCACGGCAGTTAAAGTGCTCTGCCCACCTGCCCTGTACCTTGCCGCATTCCATATAGCAGGAAGCAGAGTCGGCATTGTATTCGTAGGTCTTGATCCCGCGTTCAGAGACAGAAAAATCAAATCGCCCGGTGATCATCTGGGCGCGACGATTATCCCAGGACTGACGAATCTTCGGCCAGATTACTTGCGGGATGTTGAAGCTTGCCAGCCGTTCGTCGTCCTGCAGAACATAGTCGGTGGCAAACATAAACAGACGATGCAGTTCGTTACTGGCGTGGCGCAGCTCCAGTTGTGCTGAACGTGACATCACCAGATAACGCAATTGATCCTGCTCGCGACTGGCCAGTTTATGGCCACCCATCATGGTGACAAAAGCAGACTCGTCTTCATTGGCAACATTCAACCAGGGGCTATGATCAGTGCGGGAAGATTTGACCCATCGTGGTTTAAGTCGAAACAATTCCAGATCCGGCTCGTCATGATCTTCTGCGTGGGTGTCATCGTCGGTCTGCATCACCCAGCCGAGGATTTCCCCATCACCGGTGGAGCACTGAATCCAGAAATTACCCTCAGGGGTCTGCCGCGCCTTAATCTGTCGGGAGTAATTCCGGGATTCCGGCCAGACATGGTTATCTACATTCTGTTCTACCAGTCGCACATAATCCGTGCTGACTTCGGTGATGATCGCGACATGCCCGGTCACCTCGAATTCACCACCCTCTTCCCAGATCAACAGACAGCCAGGTTCCGGTGGTCGCTGGCAACCGTTAGCAAAGGCATGCAGGGGCAACTCGGTGCCATCACTGATATGTCGAGCCTTACGCAGACTAAAAATGTCGTAGGCCATTGGTACATCATCAAAAATGTACCCCTTGTTGATATACAACCAACGCCGCGCTAGCTCCACGCATTGCCATTTGTAGCCCATGAATATGCCATCCACATAATGTAGATAGGCGTGGCGATTGGGAATTGACTCATCATCCACCGATTCATCATCGGATGAATAGACCGGCACCTGTCCCGGCGCATAACCGAGAATCGTGCCAAACTTAGCCGGAGGATTGGCCTTTGAAATTTTCATAAAGACCCCTTAAGGGGTAAAAAAATGCCCGCTGAGATTACTGCTTAATAAGTGCCTCAGCAACAGATTTACAGGCCCATACTTGTAGCAGAACGGTGAATGCTGGAACAGGACACTGTATAGTTCTCGCAGCTGATAAATCATAAGGTCTCACCATGAAATTACTGATACGAAATCTTGCCCGCACCACCACCGAAGCCGAACTATGCGCATTATTCGAGGCTCATGGGCATGTCCAGTCCTGCGATCTGGTCATGGACAAGCAAAGCGGTCTGTCCAAGGGCTTTGGCTTCGTCGAAATGCCGAAACAGGGAGAAGCAAAAGTCGCCATGCAAAACCTTAACGGGTCAGAAATCGCTGGCGCAAAAATTCGGGTTAAACGGGCAGAGGCAAAACCCCCTGCCGCTTCAGATGACTAGTTCCGGTCGTCGTGATCCACTCCACGGCATCACCCTGAAGAACATCCTTAGCAGCCTGGTCGCGGAATATGGCTGGGAAGAACTGGGCCAGCGCATCCGAATCAACTGCTTTCTTAGTCAACCGAGCATTAACTCAAGCCTTAAGTTTCTGCGCAAAACACCCTGGGCACGTGAGCAGGTTGAGGCACTCTATCTACAGTCGTCTGCACGCAAGAAGAGTATCTGGCCAACGTCAGCTAAAAACCCGGAAGCGGAATAATCCCCCCTGATTCAGTTCCTCACTGAGCCTCCTCAAACCTGACAGCCATAGTCATTGGTGGCAGATTAAAAACCCGCACCAATAAATGGCAGCACGCACGATAATTGCTCAGGCAGAACACCAGTCCGATTGACTGGCTTTCGACTAAAACAACTATTTCTGCTGTATTAACTGTTAGTTAAGTACCCTCGAGCTGCAGAATAATGCTGCTGGTGTACATTTTGCTATATATACTACGCGTGGGTGACATCCCCTTTG
The DNA here is from genome assembly GCA_041601415.1 of Gammaproteobacteria bacterium. Taxonomy (GTDB): domain Bacteria; phylum Pseudomonadota; class Gammaproteobacteria; order JBFIID01; family JBFIID01; genus JBFIID01. Next base: position 9,011 of record JBFIID010000022.1, on the reverse strand, counting down.
AGCTGAGTAATGTTCGTTAAAGAGACTGGTCGGAAGAAAGTCCTGACTACATTGAATTTCCTGTCCTTGATAGCCTCTTGCCCAACAGACACCGCTGGTGATTCCCTTCTATTAATTACGGCCTATTTGAGGAACAAGAAATGAGTGGAAATACGTCTCGCATTCAAGCGATCTATGAAATAACCAACCGCAAGCCTGTGTCTGTCAAGACGCCCAAGCCGCTGGACAAGATCTGGGCAAGCGACGTATTCGGCCTCGGCACCATGGAAAACTCGCTGTCCAAAGACGCCTTCAAAGCCGTCAAGAAGACCGTGCAGACAGGTGCCATGCTGGACTCGGCTACCGCAGACGTAGTCGCCGCCGCGATGAAAGAATGGGCGATAGGCAAGGGGGTTAAATTCTTCTCGCATATTTTCTACCCCATGACTAACGCCACGGCTGAAAAACACGATGGCTTCATCATCACCAACTCCGACGGTGGGGCCATTACACAGTTTACCGGCAAGCTTCTGATCAAGGGCGAACCGGATGGTTCATCGTTCCCAAATGGCAGCATCCGTATGACCAACGCCGCACGCGGTTATACGGCGTGGGATCCAACCAGCCCGGCCTATATCATGCAAACCGACAATGGCGCGACGCTGATGATCCCCAGTGTCTTCATGTCATGGACTGGCGAAGCGCTAGACAAGAAAATCCCGCTGTTGCGCTCTAACCATGCAATGAATGATGCCGCACAGAAAGTACTGGCGCTGATGGGTGAAACCGACATTGCGCCGTTAAACTCCAGTTGTGGTGCAGAACAGGAATACTTTCTGGTCGACGCCCACTTCGCCAATAGTCGACCCGATCTGCTACTGGCCGGACGCACCCTGTTTGGTGCCGCACCTGCCAAAGGCCAGCAGTTCGATGACCACTACTTCGGCGCAATCCCTGCACGTGTTCAGGTCTTCATGCAGGACTACGAAGACCAGCTGTATAAACTCGGCATACCAGCCAAGACTCACCACAACGAAGTGGCGCCTGGCCAGTTCGAAATCGCACCCTACTTTGAAGCCGCGAATGTCGCCGCCGATCATCAACAGTTGATGATGACGCTGTTAAAAACCACGGCGAAAAAACATGGCTTCGTCTGCCTGTTACATGAAAAACCCTTTGCCGGTGTCAACGGCTCAGGTAAACACGTCAACTGGTCCGTCGGTAATGCGACCCAGGGAAATTTACTCGACCCGGGTGAAACACCACACGATAACCTTAACTTCCTGCTGTTCTGCGGCGCGGTAATCCGCGGGGTACATCTATTTGGACCGCTGCTGCGTGCTGCGATTGCCACGGCATCCAATGATCATCGTCTAGGTGCAAACGAGGCACCTCCAGCCATCCTGTCTGTTTATCTGGGCGATCAGCTGGAAAAGATTTATCAGGACATCAAGGAAGGCAAACTCGACAAAACCACCAGTGGTGGACTGATGGATCTTGGTCTCAGCCAGATCCTCAAATTCGAGCGTGACACTGGAGATCGAAATCGTACGTCACCCTTCGCCTTCACCGGAAACCGTTTTGAGTTCCGCGCGGTGGGTTCTAACCAGTCGGTCTCAGGCCCACTGATCACGATGAATACCATGCTGGCCGACTCACTGAACTGGATTGCAGAAAAACTCGAGGCTGAGCTCGGTAAGGGAACAGACAAAACCAGAGCCGTAATCACAGTACTGAAAGAGATCATGGATCTCCATGGCAACGTGATCTTCGGTGGTGATGGTTATTCAGCTGAGTGGCATCGTATAGCTGTCGAGGAACGTGGCCTGAAAAATCTTCCGACCACCGCAGATGCATTACCCGCATTGCGCGAAGAATCTGTCAGAACACTGTTTGAAAGCACCGGTGTACTCTCTCCGGTCGAACTGGAAAGTCGCTATGAAGTCTATGCAGAGCAGTACATCCTGTCGATAGAAGTCGAAGCCAAACTAATGATCGATATGTCTAAAACACTTATTTACCCGGCCGCCATCGCCTACCTCTCCGAGCTGGGAGCAGCGAGTGCAGGTGCGGCAGAAATGAATATCGAACTGGATAACAGCATTGCCAGAATAATTGCTGAAGAAGCCAGTGCCATGATGGCTGCAGTCGGCAAGCTCAGCTCCGCACTGGAAAAAGATGACTTCGCCTCAACTGAAGAGCACATGCAATACAGTGCTGGCGAGATTCGCGAACTCATGAATGAAATTCGTTCACACGCGGATTTACTTGAGGCAGAAGTCGCTGATGATCTCTGGCCACTGCCCAAGTACCGCGAAATGTTGTTCCTCAAATAGAGCCGACTTTTTTGAGTATGGAAGGCCGCTGAGTACAGCGGCCTTTTTTTATTCGCTACAGACTAACGATGCTTTCTGCAGCGTGCTTAGGGTCTATTAGGGGTTCATTTAATCTCTCACATTGATTTCCGCATCAATAAGACCTGTAATAACAGCTTTAGCATCAATAATCGTTTTTATGTATTTACAGTCACACGATGTACCAGGGGTTTCCAATGGTAAAAAAAACACGATCGAAGACCGGCTTTTCCATTACATCTCTATTGTTTAAAGGCGTTTTGATCCTGGCAGTTGCGTGGGGCGCATCACTATTATTTGACAGGGCAAAGGGCGATACCGAACCACCCGCTGTCCTTCAGGGTGTGTCGCGCACGTCTGATAGAAATGCCATCAAGACGGTCGAATTCATGTCCCTGTTTGATCGTAAGAAGAGCTTCTCCAGTCTGGCGAAAGAAGGCTATTACACCGTCGTCGAGGTCTATCTTGATACCTGCGCTGTTTGTAAAAGACTGGAATCGGGCTTTAAACCGCTGGTGGATAAGCGCAGGGACACCTATATACGCCGTGTGCACTTCCCCGAAACGGGTATCCAGTTTTCGTTCTCCGGTACTAGCCAGCAAGAGGTACAAGCTGAGGCCGACGAGATGAACGCACTGATGCAGTCCTATGACTTTTGCGGTACGCCTCATGTCGTCATCTTTGGACCCGACAAACAGATCATCCAGACCGATGGATGCGACGGGAAACGTCTCGGCACCCGAAAGTTACAGGGCTGGATCACTGCTGAAACAGGCCTTCTGAAAGGCAGTCTTGGCAACATAAGCTCGGTGTTCTGAGATCACGTAATTATCCGCATCACGGCCAGTTCATTCACCCGTCAAACACGATTAAAAAAGGGCGCACAAGCGCCCTTTTTTCTGTAGGTCAGAATCAGTCAGGCATCAATCTTTTTGTATTTCACCCGGTGTGGTGTGGTGTCGCCGATGCGGCTCACCAGATCCGCTTCATATTCGCTGTAATTGCCCTCGAAGAATACCGCTTTGGAATCCCCCTCGTAGGCGAGGATGTGGGTCGCAATACGATCCAGGAACCAGCGATCATGTGAAATCACCACGACACAACCAGGAAACGCCAGCAGTGCTTCCTCCAGCGCACGCAGGGTTTCAACATCCAGATCGTTGGTTGGTTCATCGAGGAGTAACACGTTACCCCCCTCTTTCAGCAATTTAGCCAGATGCAGACGGTTACGCTCACCACCAGATAGATTCTTAACAAACTTCTGCTGGTCACCACCCTTGAAATTGAAGCGACCTGTGTAGGCGCGTGCTGGCACCTGATAGCTACCAACCGTGATCATGTCCTGACCGTCGGAGATCTCATCGAAAACGGTTTTCGATCCATCCAGTTCACGCATCTGATCGACATAGGCCAGTTTGACGGTTTCGCCGATAACGACCTCTCCCGAGTCCGGCTGATCCGCACCACTGATCATATTGAACAGGGTCGACTTACCCGCACCGTTACCACCGATGACACCGACGATCGCGCCCTGCGGAATAGTAAAGCTCATATTATCGATTAAGACTTTATCGCCAAACGATTTGCAGACATTGTGCAGTTCAATCACCTTATCACCAAGACGTGGGCCGGGGGGAATATAGATTTCCTGGGTTTCGTTACGCTTCTGAAATGTTTGTGAACTCATTTCTTCAAACTGTTTCAGTCTTGCCCTGGACTTGGACTGGCGACCTTTGGCGCCCTGACGTACCCACTCCAGTTCTGCCTTGATAGTTTTCTGATGGGAGGCTTCCTGCTTGGCCTCAGTCTTGAGGCGCTCCTCCTTCTGTTCCAGCCAGGAACTGTAGTTACCTTCGTAGGGAATACCATGCCCACGATCGAGTTCCAGAATCCAGCCAGCAGCGTTGTCGAGAAAATAGCGATCATGGGTAATAGCCACCACGGTGCCGGTGAAATCGACCAGGAAACGCTCCAGCCAGGCGACGGATTCGGCATCAAGGTGATTGGTTGGTTCATCCAGCAGCAGCATGTCGGGTCTGGATAATAATAAGCGGCACAAGGCGACCCGGCGACGCTCACCGCCGGAAAGGTGTTCGACCCTTGCATCCCATGGTGGCAGACGCAGGGCATCAGCAGCCACTTCCATCTGTCGCTCTATGTTATGCGCATCAACGGCCTGAATAATGTTTTCCAGTCTGGCCTGCTCGGAAGCCAGTTTATCGAAATCTGCTTCAGGCTCGGCATAGGCTGCATAAACTTCATCTAGCCTGGCCAGGGCATCCTTGGCTTCTGAAACGGCTTCCTCAACCACTTCTTTAACGGTCTTGTTGTCGTCCATCTCAGGTTCTTGCTGTAGATAGCCGATTTTCAGGTCGGGTTGTGGTCGTGCTTCACCGAGGTACTCCTGGTCAACGCCTGCCATGATCCTTAGCAGGGTTGATTTGCCGGAACCATTGAGGCCCAGCACGCCGATCTTGGCACCGGGGAAGAAAGACAGTGAGATATCCTTAAGGATTTCTCGCTTGGGCGGAACGACCTTGCCGACCCGATTCATCGTGAAAACGTATTGAGCCATGGATATGTTTAACCTGTGGTTTGATGATGGGTTAGTTAAAAAATGTCTATCATGATGATGTCCGACAGGACAGATTTGCAGCCAGCCTGGTAACTGGCCAACTGCATATCAACTATCCTGCCAGTTCTCGCTTTAACTCATCTTTATTAATCTGGTTTTTATCACTCTGTACTAATGGTAGTGATTTTTTGTAAATCACTCTGCTGGGAATCATGTAAGACGCCAGATGTTTTTTAAGCTCAAACAGGATTTCGTTTTCGGTTATTTCACTGACAGCAGAGTAAACCATCACGATTTCTTCTTCGATGATTTCGTTATCAATTGCAAAGACAGCACATTGTTCTATTTGCGGTATGTTTTTGGCAACAACGGATTCAATTTCATAGGGAGAAACCCTGAACCCTCTGGTTTTTATCATGTCGTCTTTTCTTGAGACAAAGTAGAAATAGCCCTCTTCATCCTTATAGACATAATCGCCAGATGCTACGACGATTTCATCGGTTAACTGTCCTTCCAGCTTGACCACATCTTTTAAGATCTGAACTGATTTAAAGCGTTGCGCATTTTCTTCTGGCGCATTCCAGAAACCTCTATAAATGTAACCGCCGCGGTGGATCAATTCACCCACTTCCCTGGCAGCACATTCCTGCCCCTGTTCATTGATCACATAAAGCTCGACATCCGGAATGGGTTTGCCGATGGAATCAGGTCTGATTTTAACCTGCGACGGATTCAGGTAAGTAGAGCGAAATGCCTCTGTCAGGCCATGCATTGAATAGAAATCTGCCTTCTGAAAGGTTTCCTTGCAGTCGGCTATCATTCTGCCCGTGACCTTGCCACCAGACGAGGTAATGATTCTGACGCTATCGAACAATGCGGCACTGGGTATTCTTTGCGTATCATCGTTAAACATCTGCGATATGTTGACGGGCATCAACGGTAAAACAGTCACCCTGTCATTGATCAGATGGTCGAAAAAGTCTTCTGCCAAAATAAAGCGGTGCAAGGCCAGGGTTGCTCTTCTATACAGCGTACAAAACAGCTGATTCAGACCATAATCAAGGTTGAAGATCAGCAACCCGGAGATGATGTCGTCCTGTTGCAAGTTAAGATATTGAGACACGACACGCGCAGAATCGATCAGGTTGCGATGTGAAATAACGATACCTTTAGGTGTGCCCGTCAGGCCAAAGGAATAGGTGATAACGGCATTGCTGTGTCCATTAATGTCACACTCGTAGGACTTATTGTAGTATTTGTATATCTCTTCAAATGATGGCACTTCCTTACAGGTTGTCTCATAAGAAATAATCTGTCCATCAAAGTTAATCTCTTCAATGCTTTCAAGCTTGAGCTTGTCGGTAATAATGCATTTGATGTCACAGTCGTTAATAATGTACTCAACCTGCTCCGGCTTTAATAATTTGGTCAGCGGCACCAGGATGTAGTCGGTAGACAAAATTGCCAGTATCGCAACGACCTGTTCAATACCCTTATTGGAATAAATGCCAACGCGCGAGTCTTTGGGCAGGTCTAACTCATTCAAATAAAAAGCCACCTGATTAACTTTGGCAAACAGTTCAGCATAGGTGATGCTTTCCTGATTAAAAACGATGGCAGTTTTATCACTGTGAGACTGCGCAGAATCTTCGAGAACAGCTCTTATACAGTTAATAGACATACTTATTCCCCTTTTGCTCCAAGCGTCCAGATATCATAGTTATCATCCAGAATGGTCACTGGCTTATGATCTGAAGTAAGTATTTTTTTATAGAAAAATGAAATGATAGATTCAATCTCTTCAACCGATAACACCTTGGTAATTCCACCGGTTAATACGATGGAGTTAATCGCCAGTAGCTTAAGGTTGATATAGGCCTTTTTATAATGTGACATCTTGCATAAAACCAGAAATATCGCGAGTTGCATCAATATTTTTGTCGCCTTTTCGCTTTGCTCCAGGAATATATTTTCGGTCACTTTTAAATAGGTGAGCAGCTCATACACAAATTCATTATTTTTTGCGGCAAAGATCAAACTCTGTTTTGATTTGTAAACACCGAGCTTTTTAAACACCAGTCGATCGAACTCATTTTCAGTCACAATATTGTCATCGACCAGATCTTTTGAGTAATGGATATCAGTCGTCGCGCCACCGATATCGAGCAAAATAAAGGGATCAGCGACGGGAAATTTCTCGCCGATCATGGGCAGGGCTTTATTCACAATGTACGGCGTTGAGAATATTTGATTATCGGTAATCGCGTATAAGTGCTTGATATCTTCCTTACCTTCGATGTCCTGCTGGTAAAGATGGGTCAGATATTCTTTCAAGGGGTCTTCTACAATATGCAGCCTGTCATCAATAATATTTGGCAGCACCACAACATTTTCAACATGGTCTTTTATTGCCGAAGCATCCTGTTCACTACCGACGAACACAATGTTTGAGTACTTCAATTGCGCCAGATATTGATACAGACTGTCTGAGAAAATATTGCCATTTGTGTTGATGCCACCGGCAATGATAACCACGTCAATGAGGTCACTGGGCAGCGAATACTCCTCTATATTTTGATAGAGAATTGTATCGATAATATTGATGCCTGAATTAAAAGCGATGTTGGTCGCATATTTCAACGAATATGAATTGGTCAGGCCGATGATTAGTGTGCTCAGTCCACCATTAGCCGATGAACAGATGTGTATATCCTGCTTTTCAAAACGATCGATGGTGTTAGCGCACTTATGTCTCAGATCATCAAGAATATCTTTATTAAAATCCCTGAAATGCTGCTCAATATGATCAGCAGTGCTGATCTTGAAGTAGGTGCTACCAACGTCAATTAACAGTTTCTCGTTCACCTGGTTCATTGCATTATTCCTATGTCATGAATAATGTCATTGACGATGCTGGTCTTATCCTTGCTTAAATCACATTGTGACTTTTCATACTCAAAACACCGATCCGGAACAGGTACATTGCCTCTTTTTATTATTCTGATGTTTTTATGGGCATCCCTGATGGTAATCATTTCATTGTGATTAATGATGTGTGGTGAAAATGGCACGTCGATGGTGCCGTTTTTGATGGAGTTAAAGACCTTCCGCCACAGGGTGTCCGCCGGGTCATTAAACACCGCCTCCATAATCGCATGCACCTCCTCGGTTAAAATCTCTTCTTCCTCCTCATCAACCACCGCTGGCAATCCATTTAATATGCGCAGCACATACTGGGTATCGGCCACTGTTTTTGCATTGGCTTCTTTTGTGGGGATACCCGTAGCCTCTTCTCTGGTTTTGGTGATGATTTTGTCCGCGCCCACCATCGAGGCGATCACGGTAGATAAATTTATCAGTTGCTCGGCGTAACTCTTATTCGTCGGGAAGGCGCCCATCCACTGGTGATAGACTAAATTTATCGCCGCATCGCCACAGCCAATTTGATCGGCATAGTGCTTTGCCAGTTTTTTAATCACCGCCCCCGTCACGATATCCTGTGTCATCGAGCCCTGTTGCGAAAATGACACCGAGAATGATTTAACCCCCTCTTCCAGTGACAGTAACATTTCCAGTAACTGAATAACGATGGTAATACACGGAGGCACAAGGGTTGCCGTCAGCGGACCGAATGACTCCCGGTTGATGGGTTCATTCAGTTCTGAATAGTTGGCGCAGACGCGTTCCACATACTTCCAGTACAAAAAGGCCTTGTCTAACGGAAAATTTTTTGAATAGGGCAACAGATAGGTAATCGGTCCACCCTCAATCTCGAATATCCCCGAAGCAATCGCCGTTTCGATTAGCAACCGGGCGTCCGGTGTGCCATGCCTCAAACTCACGGGTTTATTAAAGTGAGTAATCATCTTTCTCGTTGTTCGGTAGCCGTGAGTCACCAGCGGGTAACCATTCAGCATGTCCTTATCATTCTCTTCACTCAGGCGAAGCATTTTCTTGGCCGTGCCGTAGTCGTTAAGCCGTGTGTTTGAATCAATCGTTAACGGCAGGACATCTACATTGGCTTCGACAAAAAACTCATAAAGGGCATATTGTTGTTGATAGGTAGGAAAGCCCCCTCGAGGCTGAACCAGCATCTTGGATTT
>JBFIID010000021.1:0-16849 GCA_041601415.1 Gammaproteobacteria bacterium | reverse complement strand
ATGCGGATGACGCGCAAAAAGGCCGTCGATGATAAGAAACTCAAAACATCAGTAGTAGAGGAGATGCCCGCCAGTGGTGGCGAGGAAGAACAAGAGCGGGCCAGGAAAAAGGGTATACAGTTAGAAAAAAAAGAAGGCGAAAACGATAACGATATCCTGATTTTCTGGAAGATATACAATCTCGAAGACGATACGTGCCTGATCTATGGGGAGGGCGCGAAGAGCCTAGTCATGGAACCAGAGAAGATACCAGAAGGGATTGATAAACACCCTTTTTCAATTCTCAGACTCACGTTGAGAGACGATTCTCCCTACCCGATTCCGCCAGTATCGCAGGGTATAGACCAGCAGAAGGAATATAACTTGTCGCGGTCGCAGATTCTCAGACATAGAAAACGATTCAACCGTAAATATATCGCTATCGGCGTTCAAGATGATGATGAACTGTCGAAACTTGAAACAGGCGATGATGGGACAGTATTAAATATTACCAGTGGGACTATCGAAGCTTTACAGGACGCACCATTAGACCAGCAGCGTTATCAGGAATTAGCCTTACTGAATAACGATATGGTGGAAACATACGGTTCGCCCGATTCATCTAGACAGATATCCGGCGCGGATTCTGCAACAGAGGCCGGTATCCTTGATAAGCGGTTAGAGGTCAGGGAGGGCGATAGGCTGTCTCTTGTAATTGATTTCATCACTGATCTGGCTAAAAAACTCGATCAACTTGTGGAGGCCAATCTGACTAAAGCAGAGGCCGTCAGGATAACCGGACCACAGGGCGAATACTGGGCGCAGATCAACCCTGACGACTATCAAAAAATCAACGGCGAGTATGAATACGATGTGAATGTTGGCGCAACCCGCCCGCGTCTCCCTGATATCGAGCGATCGCAGTGGATTGCTTTTTTATCACAGGTGGTCGTGCCACTCCCTCATATTCTAACTATGCCATCAGTCATGAAACGCATGGCGGAAATGTTCCACATCGAAGATGATGCGGCACTTGAAGAGTTTCGACAACTCGGTTTGAAGATGCTATCCGGGCAAGTACCCATGCCTGGTAGTGGTGGTCAACAGCAGCCAGGGCAGGAAAACCCGATAGCGGCTGTTTTGGGCTCTGCACTCGGTCAGCAGGGTGGGAATGTAAACGGCGGCGGTGCAGGTGGACCGCTCGGAGACTTGGCGCAACAGGCCACGGGGTAATATGCCTTTATACGAATTCTCTTGTCAGACATGCGGTAAGCGCGAATCTGTTATTAATTCTGTTGCTAATCGTGATAGCACCCCGCCTCAATGCGGCGATGGATGCGATTGGATGCGAATTATCACCAGTTCTAAAGTGATTGGGGATATCGAAGCATACGTGGATGAAAATATCGCGCCAGAACCGGTGGTGGTCAAATCACGTCAGCACAGGGAGAAATTAATGCGGAAACACGGTGTTTATGAGAAGTACGGAAAGGGCTGGTTATGAAAGTATGTGATGTATGTCACGCGCCCGCGACGGATGAGATTATTTTTGTATCAGACGATCAACACGTAGATGTGTGCGAGACCCACAGGCGCATGCTGTTTAGTGTGTTGACTGATACACCAAAAGAAAAACAACCCCGAAAAAAGAATTTGGCAAAAGCCGAATAGTCAACCACAAGGTTGATTAAACAAGCCCCGGAAGGGGCTTTTTTTATGGAGCAACAAACAGTGAGCGATACGGAAACCTTGGAAACTGAAGGACAAGCAGAAGGGACTGCCACGGCAACAACCCAGACTGCCCCGGAAGGTGATCGAGGACAATCCGTTACCGAAGGCCAGACAACCGGCAGTGGAACTGAGCCAGAGGCAACTGATACGTTCTTTGACCCGACTAATCTTACTGATGAATTAAAACCTGCATATAAAGAAATGCAGGCGGCGTTCACTAAGAAGATGCAGTCACTATCCAGCCAGCGGCAAAAAATCGCACTTGTTGAAGAGTTCGAGAAAAACCCGCAGGCAATGATTCAGAAGTTAGCCCAGCAGTACGGCGTGAATTTGTCTGGTCAGTCACAAAAGATTGATCAAGAAGAATTTCAGCCGAACGATTGGAATGATGTATTAACAAAAGCCGAAGAGCGGGCAGAACAGCGCCTAATGCAGAAGCTTAAACCTTTGTTTGATCAAGTGCAGCAGACTAATCGAAGCGCGGTCGAACAAAAGTTAGATACATTGGATTCAGGCTGGCGGACTTATGAAGATGAGATGTTGGCAAACTTGCAGCAATTCCCAGGACTGGTGAATGACCCTGCAAAGTTATACCGCATGTCAGTACCAACTGAGCGGCTGGAATCACTAGCAACTCAACGAGCCTTGAAAAAGCTCGAAGGTAAAAAGGATAGCGCTAAGCTGTCGGGTGGAGGGACCACTTCACGCAAACCCTCTTCATCCACTAAACGACCGGAAGGCGTAGACGCTTTCGATTGGGCCGTCACGCAGGCAAAGGAACAGCTCAATAGTCAGGGTCTCGCTAGGTCTTGAAATAAAGGAGTACTATCATGGCTACTGTAGGCCAAACTACTGCACCTAGTACAAATACGTACTATTACGATTCGCTGTTAAGCACAACTCTGGATGGATATGTCGGCTCAGGGGAAATGTTTGACAACATCTTCAAAGATTCGGCTTTTCTGGCTGCACTCCGCGAGATGGGCGCTGTTCAACGTCAGAACGGTGGTGAGCGTATACGCGCACCGCTCCAGTATGGCAAAAACTCAACTATCGGCTCTTATTCTGGGTACGATGTGATCGACACCACACCACAGGACAACTTCACTACGGCGTTTTATGAATGGCGTGAGATTGCTGGCACAATTTCAATTTCACGCAAGGAAGAGCGCCAGAATTCAGGTGAGGCAATGATTCTTGATCTGCTAAAAGGCAAGATCAAGGATGCTGAAATGTCCATGCGTGAGGAAATCAATACTCAGTTGATCCAGGGTACTGTTTCCTCGTCTACATTCGTTCCCGGCAACGATGCCAAAGATTTGAACCCGCTCGGGTACTTTATCCGCAAGGATAATACGGCTGACCCCGTTTCGGGTGGTAACGTAGGTAATATTGCTGCATCAGAATCATGGTGGAGGCATAAAACGGCGGTTGCCGATTCAGGCAGTGCTGATACCGGCAATTCCTTTGCGCTAAATATCTCCACATACAAGGGTTTGGTAGTTGGTGTGAAGCGCATGTACAACTACTGCTCACGCGGGACAGGTGGTTCGCCTAACCTGGTGTTGTTTGACCAAACCTCATATGAGACATACGAAAATGCACTTGACGACAAGGTGCGTTATGGTAATACACGTATGGCTGATATGGGTTTCGATAATATCAAGGTACGCGGCGCAACAGGCATATGGGATGAACTTGTCCCCGATCTTGACAACGGGACTGCTGCCAGTTCGGCCACCACAGGGACCGTGTTTTTCCTAAACACTAACTTCTATCGTTTGGTAATTGATAGCGAAACAGACGTTGTAACCACTCCGTTTGTTGAGCCTGAAAACCAGACCGCAAAAACTGCGAAGGTTCTTTTCATGGCCAACGCTGTTTGCTCTAACCTGAGAAAACTGGGCACGCTATACGGTATTTCTCAATCCATTGTCGCTTAATATCTTTAACAAAACGGGGCTATCTGGAGGGCTGGCCCGTCAGTCACAAAAGGAGATTCACAAATGTTATTCAAACGTATATCTCGGTCTGAACCTGAGAAAATCTTTGTTGTTGCAAAAAACAGTTATTCCACTGCCTCACTGACCAACGGCCAGGCTGTCGCATGGGATGCTGTAACCGATCAGGACGGCGTTGGCGTAACTCTCGCCGCAGCTGGTTCCGGTATTTCGACTGCAGGTATTGCGTCGGAAACCATCGCTGCCGGTGAGTATGGCCTGATTCAGTGCTACGGCTATCATAGCGCCGCACGAGTAAGGACGGTCACAGGCGGCTCTCCTACGGGTGCGGGAACTGCGCTGGCGCTGGTTAATACGGTGTTCTGCCTCGAAACGGTAAGCACTGCATCGACCGCAACGCTCAAGTTCCCGTCAGCGATACTGATGGCGACGCAGGCATCATTCACAACTAAAGCCGTGGCTGTTTTTATCAAAGCCATGTAACCAAAATGCGGAGGGCATTTAATGTTAATTATTGATATTGATTCTCTGCTCGCCAGGCCGTTGGCAGGTTTGAAGCAGGTAAAGAAGGTCGTTGAAAGAGAGGCGGCGTTGCCACACCTTGTCACACGTGAGGTATATAACGCCATGCTTGCAAAGTACGGCGACAAACACCATTCGTTTTTGATGGACAACAGTATCGCGGCTTTGATTGTCAGTGATGCAGATGTAAAAAAAGCTATCGCACGGGGGGATAAATGAAATACGGTAAAGACGGAGAATTTCAGGACCCGATAGTTAGATGCGACTCCTGCCAAGCGATAAACACGCGCGAGGAAATTCAAAAATTTGGCTCCTGTAAGCAGTGCGATTCAAGGCGAGTGCGGAATGTTCTTACTCTGACCAAGGAGGAGTACGCCTATCTTGAGGGGTTACATATAGACGAAGACTTCCTGTCACTGTTTGAGGAGGTCGCATGAGAATTACCATTGGCATTCCGTGCTATCAGGGTGTTCCTGCCGAAACTCTGGACGACTATATGCGCTTTTCGTATTACCTTGGAAGGCGTTATCCAGAGCATGAATTTTTTCTTGCAATCAAATCGAAGTCGGAGCAGTTCCGGGCAAGAAACGCGATTGTTGAGGCCTCATTGCAGTATATGTCTGACTATCTGCTTATGCTTGATGATGACATGGTGATTGATATCGAGGGCACCACGATAAATCCCTCACAATCGTATGAGTTCATCCGCAAGTTTATCAACAACGCACAGGAAAACCCGAATATAGGCGTTCAGGGTGTTCTGTACTATCAGCGCGGCGGTGAATGCCGGCCGGTATTGATGAAGGAACAAAAAGACGGGGGCTATTATTTCCTCCGTGACGACGAGATTGAGCACAAACTGCAACAGGTCGATGTTGTAGGTGGTGCGTGTTTGTTCATGCCGTGCTCAATGTTCGACAAGATTCCACAACCGTGGTTTGACACTGAACACGACTACGGAACAGATATACAGGTATGTAAAAAAGCCAAAGAAGCGGGATACGAGGTCTGGGCGGACACATCCATTGAATTCGGTCATGTGCGGTCAGCTCGTGAGGTGATTACCTCAAAGAACCGACATCGAGTGTTTGTCGAAAGTGCATCAGAAGGCATGAACAAAGACTGGCAGAATGATTCCAGAATCAGTCTGTACCAGATGGACGCACAGGAATACCTTGATAAAGACCTAAGCCGTATTGAGCGAATCGGCGGTGAATATAACGCCAGAAACTTCCCGCGAATCAGCCAATTTGAAAACCTTGACGATTACTATCGGTCATTGGGTGAAGAGCAGTTATGCCGGCAGGTATTGTTCCATTCCCAGCCGCGTACAGTAGAAAATGATCGCGTTATTGCCAGTGCAATCAATACCAATGCTGAGGGGTACGGTCTTGACTTCGGGTGCGGTTCCTCACCCATTGGGTTTGATCTCGCTATGCGTGGGCACAAGATAGATTTCGTTGATCTCAATGGGACTCCGGCATATGATTTCACGAAATGGCGGGCAAAGAAACGCGGTATAGACTGTGGATTTAAGATACAGGGACCGTATGACTATGTTCTGCTCATGGATGTAATTGAACACATAAAGGACTGGCAACCGGTCATGGAAAAAATCATATCGGCTCTCAAAGAAGATGGCGCGATACTGACTAATTTCATGATCTTGACTGATTTTGAGAATCCAGAGCATGTCAATATGGACAAGGCAGGGTTCAAGGCGTTTATGGTCAGTCACGGTGTATATCCGTGGACGGACCATTACTGGGTAAAAAAACCTCTTATGGAGAAGCAAGACAATGAGCGAGCCGCTTAAGCGAACAATTTTTACTGATCGCAGCAAGGGATATATCCAAATCTGGGACTGGGCAGAGGTTGTGACAGAACTTGGCACAATGTACGAACCCTATTACCCGGACCAGTATTCCATAAATGCGGATATTAGCGATTATGATGCAGCGGATTCAATGACAAAGGTGCATGAAATTCGTGAAGTGTCGTTCGTTGATATCAATTACGCACTCGGAGACGACGCACGCCTGCACGGCGGGCATTTGCGCCCCAGAGTATAAGTTTATGAGGGTGGCTTGCCTTAATTCCTGCATACGCCCTCCGGTGTGGGAACCCTCGCCATTTTCAAGAAAAACGACCTCACCAGATCGCGTGTAAGCCGATATCTCGCATAAAGCAAGGGCATAACATTGGGTGAAAAATGAACGAACTGGAGCGACTTGTATTACAGCAAATCGGGGAAGATATTGATAATCCTGATATTTTTACCGATGACGTGGTTGGGCTGGAGCCGATCAGGGACAGCCTGAATGACGCCATACAGGAAATCATCGCGGTAACAGGCTCATATCACGAAACCTACTATATTCCACTGAGGGCGAATCAAGGTATCTACCGGCTGGACATATCAACCGGGGACTTTGGCTGGGTACAGAATGCGTGGCTAGTCAATCAAAAGCGCAGACTCGAACAAACTGATTTTATTCGTCTGAATCGTTTCAATCCGCGATGGATGGAAAGCACTGGGACACCAGAGGAGTACTTTCAACTGGGTAATGATGTTATCGGTTTTTACAGATTCCCTGGTGGTGAAGACATAGTAAAGATTGATGCGGTAATTATCCCGAAAGGGTATAACGAAAGTCGCGACAGAATCAAACTTAAAGACTCGTTTAAATGGGCGGCCGTCAATTATGCCGCGTCAGAATATTGGGCGTCACGCGGCGATGCGCAATCTGCAACGCGAGAATTCCTGAAATACCTGGAATTGATTGGCATGCAGAGTATGCACCCGCGTTCAGGCGAGGGCATACGACAATTATCAAGCAGTAAGGAACCCAGGGTATCAGGCGGTGAAATATAGTAAACGACTAAAAAGGATGCGCCGTTTCTTGCGGGACCCTGATGGGAAGATATGGGAGTCAAGTTATATAAAGGGCGTGTTTAACGCGGCGCAAAGAGATATACAGCATAGTACACATGTACTGGAAGGCGTGCAGATTGTCTCGGTTCCGTCACGCTATCAGTACAGTTACTTGTATGATTGGGAGCATGGGTATTTACCGACCAATCAAAAGGCATACTATCAGGCATTTCGGTATTCCCATCAGGGCCGGTATGTGTTTCAGAATCTATGGGAAAAGCAGGTAAGAATTGGCGCAACAGGTATACAAGCGGAAAATGGCAACCACTACACTCACCCGTGGGAAGCGTGGGCGGGGATACCTGCAGTCAATCCACCTGTCAGGTTCCCATCATCGTTCGATCAAGCTAAATTCATTGCCTTTGATAAAGAACAGATCAACTACATTGATAAAAAATCCGTACAGGAATCTGACCAAAGCTGGGAGTCACGATCCGGTGAACCATTTGCGTATTATCGTACCGACATTACAGAAAATGAATTTGTATTATATCCCCGCAATAATAGCATAACCTGGAGCGACTCCGATGGAGAGGGCGCGATAACCAGTATTGCAGGCGATACGGTATCAGACGATACCGGAACAGTAGTTAACAGGACAGCCACGTACTTTGATCAAGATGAAGGTATAGGCGTAACGTTCCTTAACCCGACAAACCAAATATTCCTGGTATCAGAAGATATACCTGCTGATATTGTAGACGATCAGGACGAGTCTGATTTGCATAATTTTATCGCGAAATATGCAGAATGCGGCGCACTGGAAAGGGCATATGGCGCGAACACAGACGGCAAGATACGAAGTCTCGAAGCGTACTGGTCTGAACGATTTGCGGTCGGAATGCAAATGATTGAGCGGTTCAAGAAAAACAGGAAGTCGGACCGCGTATATCAACTGCAGTCAGACAGGTGTCCACAGACAAGACGCCACAGGCACCCGCGATTGCCTGACACCTACCCGCCGGTAAACCCTTAACATGTTCATATGGCGACCGGATGGCAATTTAAATATTGCCATAGACCCCACTGCTTTGCCTGAACAGGACGGAACCTCATCAGCTTGCACTAGGTTAAAGAATCTCAGAGTTGACCGGAAAGGCGTGATATCTTTGCGCGATGGCTCAAGTAAAGTCAATTCTGGTCCGATGGACCAAAAAGTTAATTTTCTGTTCACCCATAACGGGTCGCGGTATTCATTTTCCGGAGAGAAAATTTACCGCAACGAATCAGTTATCGCAGACGGTGAAGGGATAGGAACATGGTCCGCGCTTCAATATAACCAGTCCAACGACTCTACTATGCAGGTGTACGCGATGAACGGTACAGCCAGGAAGCGCATAGAAGGGTCAGACGTATACGAATGGGGTATCGAGCCGCCTTCAACCCCAACGGTCGGCGTTGGTACTGGTACGGGGTTAACCGGGTCTTATCGAGTCAGAATCACATATGCTAGGCTGGTTAATGGTACAGTCGTATCAGAATCCAACCCATCATCTGCCAGTTCAGCGCAATCATTAAGTAATCAACAGTTAAGCGTTACCTGGGCAGCATCCAGTGATCCACAGGTAACGCATGTTCGCATATACCGCACGAATGCCGGTGGCACAACGTACCTATTTGACCAAAATGTTGCGGTTGCAAATCTCAGTGAGGATTCAAGCAAAGCCGATACCGCGCTTGGCTCTGAGGTCTTAACAACGCACACCCGGCCGCCAGTTGGTCAATTTGTTTTCGGCCCATCATTCAACGGTATTGTCTTCATTATTAAAGACAATCTTCTGTATTACGCACTCGCGTCACAACCTGAATATGTGCCAGCAACGAACTATATAGAAGTGTCCACAATTCAGGACCCTGGAAAGTGTGGCGTTATCGCAAACGGTCAAATCTACTTTATAACGAAATATAAGATTTACTACATTCAGGGCAACTCGCCCGGTAGTTTCTTCCCCATTGATATGAAGGCAAAGACTGGCGCGGTAAACAGCCAATGCGCTGTATCCGTAGCAGGGCACGGGATATTTCATGTTGGTGAAGATGGCGTGTATCTGTTTGCAAGCGGCAGGGACACAAAAATAACCGAATCCAATTACGAGCCACTTTTCAGGGGCGAGACGGTTAATGGGATGCCTGGTGTGTCATCTCTCGATAATGCGTTTCTATATTATTACCGGGGGTATCTATATTTTGGTTACACATCCATCGGCGAGTATCCCACGAATCTGATCGTCACGAATGTCGAAACGCAACGAAGCGCGTATTACACATACGGCGTTCCTATTAGTTCTATTTCAGAAGATGAGTTGAACCAACGCCTGTTGATTGTAGACCGGAACGGATTCGTCAGGCACATCGAGGACAGAACCCTTAGCACGGACTCCGGCAGCGCAATTGAATGGGATGCCAAGTCGAAAGACTTCACCTTACAGACCCGCGCACATTTCCCGAGATGGCTCAAATACGATGTGGATGCAAGTAGCGCGAATACTTGCACTGGTGAATTATATCTCGATGACGCGTTGCATCAGTCGCACACAGTTACAACCAACAGATCAACAAAGCGCCGTTTAATAGGCCCAGGTAATGGGAACAGGGCGGCGATTCGGTTAACCGGAACGGGACCAATCAGCATCTATGCCGTGGAGGGCGAATGATGAGTTTAGCGGAATTACCAGAGGTATCAGATGAGATAAAAATTGTCCCGTATGTAGAGGTAAACGGACAATATACGATCAGTGATTATTATGTCGGCCAGACATGGGAAAAGATCGTACAGGATGGGTCACACAGATGGCTGATTTATGACGGGTCAGTAAAGTGCAAGGAAGACTTCATTCGTATGATGAAGTTACCAACGAACATTCCATGTTTCCCGATCTGGAACAATGAAATTCGTGGCGTAGCGTGGTTGAACAGTCTGAACGGTGATTCAGCATTTTGCCATCATTGTATGTTCAAGGAAATGTGGGGAGGCCAGGCACAGGCCATTGCAAGAAGGATACTTGATTACTGGTTCAATATTGACATGGATAACATGGGTCTAAAAAGTCCAAAGACGGGCGATTCACTGATTAACATTCTGCTTGGTGTAACTCCAACGAACAACAAATTCGCGGTTAATTTTGTAAAAAAGATGGGATTCAATATTGTAGGTGAGATACCGACAATATGTATGGATGCGTACGAGGGTAAGCGCGTCTCAGGAACAGTATCATATAAATTGAGGGACCAGCATGGGCGGCGGCGGAAAGAGCAGTAAAAACGAATCAGCAGAGGTACTGGCTGAAATAGCGCAAGACCTCTATAACGATACTGGCGGTCTGAGAGATTCCCTTATTGGGCGTTCTGAGGCGTTTTTAGGTATCCCATCCGTACAATACGGAACACCAACAACGGTCAGCGCACCTCAACCTCAACAACAGCAATCTGTCGCGGACTTGAAAAACTCAGGTTTCCGACAGCAGCCACAGAATAATGTGCAGACCATCCAGCAACCTGTACAGACTTTCACACCAGAGCCATATAGTCCTTCATCGTCGCCTGTTTACGATCCTACAGTAAATGCACTGGAAGACCAGTTCGCGGCGGCAAGACAGAATATTATATCTAATACTGCTAGAGGTGGTGCCAGGCAACAGCTACTTGCTGACCTTGAAACCGATAAGGCCTCACAGAGAAGCGCCGTTGTTGGCGGTCTTGCACAGCAGGAATTAGACCGCGCCACATCACTGGCGTTCGGTCAGCCGCTTACGACATCAACATCTGGAATAGCGTCAGCAGCGAACACTCAAGGCGCTATAGCATCAGCCAATGCGCAGGCCGCAGGACAAACCAAATCAGGACTCGGACAGGGCGCAGGCTTTGTTTTAGGCTCTAAAGTGGGTGGCAAATAATGGGCGAAGTGATAGCGGGTCTGGCTCAGGGTTACGGTCAGGGACAATTTGCTGCAAAAAAACAAAAAGAAAATGAGGAGATGCGCAAGGCCCAGACCAAATTGTATGAATTACAGTTAAAGCAGGGTCAGGACAAGCAGAATGCGATTGATGAACTGACTGCAGCCACTACCCCGCAGACTGGCGCAGGCCCAGTAGAGGTTACAGAAAAACCGGACATACTCGATATACTCTCAAGTAATCCTGCTTTAGCTATACGCTCAGGATTCTTTGATGGCGGCGATCTATTAAAGGCTAGAGCACAGCAGCAGCAGAATCAGCTTATCTCACAGTTTACCGGTGGCGGGTCGCCTGGTACCGGCAGTCCATCAGGGTTTACAACAGGTCTTTCATTCGGCCCATCTGGAACGACGATCAAACTTGATCCCACTCAAGTCGGTGATACGGCAATCAATCCAAACAACCCGTCAGAAACTCTTGTATACGACAAACAGGGTAATTTGATGAGCACACGCCCGACTGAGCCGAATTTTCAGCGTATGACGTTCAGGGATGGCAGCGGGAATACGCGCGAGGCATTTGTTGACATAAATCGTGGAAGTAGCCAGGGTTCATCTGGTGGTTCGCAGAACGCGCCAGTTGAAGGGTCACCATCAGGCGTTGGTGTTGTTCCTGAAGGCAGAAACAAACCACTAACTACCAGCGAAGCAACATTATTTCGTGATAAAAATGGCAATCCTGCTACTGTTGGCATGTCTGCTGCTGATGCGCAGGCGCGTGGGTTTAAGCCTGTAACATCGAAAGAGGTCGAGCGGTTAAGTAGTGTTGATCGTGCAGTAGATATTGTTAATCAAGCTCAATTGCTTGCATTGGGCGATGGTGAAGCCAGCCGGGGAGTTTTTACTGAAGAAAAATACAGAGGCCGTCTCAAGCTGGGAGCGAAAACCTTAGCAAATGACATACTCAACTTTGACCCTGAAATCAGTGCCTATCGTGATTTTGTCAGTTCAAATGCTGGCGCGATTACCAAGGCTCTAGGCGAATCTGGCTCACTAACTGAGGGTGATAAAAGAGATGGCGCAAAAGCCGTAGCGGATTTAACCGGCGTCCCTGATTCCAGGTCAGCGGCAGAGGCTAAATTTAACCGGTTGCTTGAAATCCTCCAAAGAGCGAAAACACCCTCACCTTTCAGAACCGAGCAAGGTTCCTCTAACAATTCCGGTCAGGGTACATCAGTAGACTTTGATTTTACGCAATGACAGCAGTTACACGCACGGTCAGAATCCCGTCTGGTGAGACATTAACAGTCAGGGTGCCAGAAGAATGGGGCGCGGAGGAAGTTAAGAATGCGCTGATGTCCCAGGGTGTGGATTTTGGCCAGCAACCGGCAAGCGCAAATATTGCGCCAAAAGACCCAACGGCCTCGCTCGGCACATTACAGAACCCTTCAAGCGCCAGTAATGCGCAGGGTGGACCGAGGCCATTGCCACCAACGCCAGAACCCGGAATGTTCGATTTAAATCGTCAGGTGTTCCCGCGTGAAACAGCCAAAGACGCCATCCCTATTGTTGGTGGTATGGCATTAGCTCCGGCAGCACCGGGCGTGATTGCATCTTCATTACTGTTTGGTGGTGGCGCGGCAGGTGGTGAGATGCTCAGACGTACCGTATTCGGGAATGAAACCGTTTCAGAGGCCGCAGGCCCATCACTTGAAACCGGCGCGAAGGGTGCAAGGGATTCGTTAGTAGGCGGCACCATCTTCAAGATGCT
The DNA here is from genome assembly GCA_041601415.1 of Gammaproteobacteria bacterium. GTDB lineage: Bacteria > Pseudomonadota > Gammaproteobacteria > JBFIID01 > JBFIID01 > JBFIID01. The sequence continues at coordinate 4,058 of JBFIID010000021.1, read as the reverse complement.
GGCCCCATTTGGCAGGAATATATTTGGTAAACCAATAGGGGAAGAAGGCAACACGGCATTACGGTTTGCGCGTGATAACGCACCCGAAACACGACGAGCGGCTAAGGACTTTGGTGCACCCCGATTGATGGTCGATGATGTGGTTGACGGTGAGATTGTTTCGGGCATTCGATTTCTATCCGGTCTTGCCAAACTCTCAACCAATGGCCGACTCAGGCAGAGCGCAGAGTTTGTCAATAACTTCATCAGCAAGAATCTGGATGATGCAGCAGGGATAAGGCCCGGCCCAACTCTGAACGGTATTCGTAACGCAATCAAGAATAACAACATAGAGTCATTGAGCCGGTTTAAATCAAAAATCAATCCATCGCCTATTGACGACCTTGACGAACTGATTACAAAAGACAATCTAAAAGGTCTGGCGGAACTCAGAAAAGCGGACCCTGTTTCTTATCGTAACGCGCTGGATTTGTGGCTTGGCGACAAGATATCGGGTTTTACCCGTTCATCCCCAGAACTGGGTACACAGGTTATTGACGGCCAGGCATTTAGGGCGTGGGTGAAAAATAATCTGGACGATATCTCAGCGGTATACGGTAAAAACGTAGCCGACAAGCTGGACGGATTCAGCGCATATACAAGCTTTGCATCCAGGGGGATAGAAAAGGCAGAGCAGGGCATCCCATTTCTTGAGGCGGCAGTCAGACTGAGTGCGGAGGGTGCGGGTAAGGTGGCATTGTTCCCGGCAGTGGCACTACCGGCAGAGGGCGCAGGTACAGCACTAGCAAATGCTTTAATAAACCCATCGTCAGCAAGTTACAAACTGTTTGCAGAGGTGTTGCCGAATCTAGGCAGGACTGTGAGAACAGGCATACAAGCATCATCTGCCAATTCAGAGTTAGGCGAGGGTATACCGTCTTTTATTGCTGAAAGCCTGAATATTGAGAGGTCGCTCCGTGAGCAATGATACATACATTCTCTCGGATACCGATATTCAGCAAATCAATTTTTTCCTTGAACGCATTGCAGAACGCCTGAATAAGCTAGAAGGCGCTGGTGGCACTTCAATTTTTACACTCGATAAAGGTGCTATCCAGCATAAAGATAGCAACGGAACAGTTATACATCAGATAGGGAATTACGATGACTAGCACGTTAACAAAAGGCAAATTACTGAGACAGGACCAGAATAATTATGACGGGATAAGTCTCACAGGGAGTCGTGCAGATTCATCTGGCGGGACTTACGATGGATTAAAAATCGGGGATTCTGTCGACGTTTTAACGGTGTACGGGGACGGTGATCAATATACATATGCAACGATTAATAGTGCAGTTAGCGCAGTAGGTTCAGCAAACGTTACTTTCCGGTTTGCGCCAGGCACGTGGACAATTGACAGCAATCTGACAATTCCATCGAACATTACTGTTTACATAGCATCCGGCGCAGTATTCAGCGTGTCTTCAAGTATCACGCTAACAATATCGGGCGCTTTAATCAGAGAACATTCAACATGGAAAAGCGGTAGCGGATCAGTCGTTAATAACCCGCTTTCAAAGTCAACAGACTATACAACGGTTGCCGCAACAGATAACAAGTTACTAGAGGTCACAGGGACAACCACAATCACGTTAATGGATGCTGCCTCAGCGGGGGCTGGCTATCGGGTATCTGTTAAAAATATCGGTTCCGGCACTGTAACAATAGCTAGAGACACATCAGCGGACACGATTGACGGTGTAGCGGCTGATTTTAGTATAGACCCACTGGATTACATCAGCCTGTATGTGAACGCATCTGAAGACGGCTACTTAATAGGCGACAATAACATTCAGTCAAATGCGTTCAACTACGTAATTAATCCAACATTTTCAATCGCGCAGGAATTGACATCAGTAACAGCAGCGACAACCCCGGCCAATAATGACGATACCTATGTTTTCGATGACTGGATATTGTTATCAGACGGAAACGATATAGTTGACGTTTCACAGGAAACCACTATTACGCCTGATCTTTCACTCTCATGCGCTAAATTCGAGGTTGAGACAGCAAACAAGAAATTCGGCCTTCTCAAGATATTTGAAAATACGAACACAGCAAATCTGGCCGGTGCCACTGCATCATTTTCGTTTCAAGCTAGGACAACATCTGGAAAGGTCATCGAGAATGTACGCGCAGTACTACTGTCGTGGACAGGCACAGCCGATAGTGTAACGTCTGATGTTGTATCAACCTGGAACTCCGAGGGCATAGACCCGACCTGGGCGACAAGCTGGACAGCGGAAAACACACCTACTGATATGGCTGTAAACTCTGATTCATTCACAACCCATAAAGTAGAGGGTGTATCTATTGATACTGCAGGAGTCAACAATATCGCATTGTTCATCTGGGTGGATGATACAGACGCGGCTGTTGATGACGTTTTATATCTGGGTAACTTCGTGCTGAATATAGGTACGCGCGTCAGGGACTTTCAACCTCGATTGTTTCAAGAAGAATTGGACATGTGCCAAAGATATTTTGAGAAAAGCTATAAATACAATATAGCGGCTGGAACGGTCACAAACGCTGGCTGTGTAGCAGGGACCCAGAGTGGAACATTTGCGGTATTCTCAACGACATTTCAGGTACAAAAAAGAACAAACCCAACTGTAACAATATATTCGACTTCGACTGGCGCATCTGCGAAGGCTTACAACTCAACTACGGCTTCAGATAATGACGCTACGTTGTTCACCAACGGTGAGCGCGGTATCAGCGTTCGCATAGATTCATCATCTGATCAGGATGCGCTGAGATTTAACTGGACCGCGAGCGCAAGGCTATGAGTTATAAACTGACGAAATACGGGAATGTAATAAGACACAAAGATGGCGCGGAAATCCCCAAAGACCCGAGTAACAGGGATTATAAATTGTATGTGCGATGGCTTGAGGCAGGCGGGGAACCGGAACCAGCGGATACCGCGGCTGTATTAAAAAAATCAGATATCGCGCACAAAGAAATAATGAGCAATCAAGCATTGCGGGGAATCATTAGATATTTAGCAAAACAGGCATCATCAACAGAAGGGCAAATTATCACTGAGATACGAAATCAACTGGATAGATAAATGTATGAGCTAATCGTTGTAGCCTGGTTATTCGGCGGTCCTGTTCCTGACTATCATTTTACGGAACGATGGGCCGATCATTCCATTTCTAAATACAACCGCTATGACTGTCAGTCTGCCGGGATGGTAGCAAGGAACATACTTCGCCATCAGTTCCATTTAAAGCGTAACGATTACAAAATCAAGTGTATTGAGTTAAATGGTATCAGCGTATGACTCTGAGACAGAAGCAATCGCGTTTTGCACACATGATAGCCCTCTTAATCCTGCATTCTGAGCAGTTAGGCTATGAAGTAACACTAGGGCGAGGGTACGCATCTCAAGCGGCTAATAAGGCCGATAATGGCCACCCTAGATCAAATCATTTAAACAGACTGGCACTTGATCTGAATCTATTCAAGGATGGCAGATGGCTGACCAGCGGTAAGCATTTTGAGGCTCTTCACGACTACTGGGATTCTATCGGTGGCGCTGAACGGATTAGAGACGATATGAACCATTTCAGCCTCGAACATAACGGTGTGAGATGAGCATCATTATCGGGGCGTTTATCTTCATTGCCCTGATCTTTGTATTGATTCACTGTATTTTATGCCATTGCCCTCATATCAATGAAGAGGAATTTCAGGCAGATGACGACTATCCGAAACGAATCAGGAAACACAAATGACTGAGAGTAAAGACCTGTTTTTATCCAAGTCAACCTGGGGCGCTATATTGATTCTTGTAGGGCCTTTATTGTCACATTTTGGGTTAGAGATAGGGAATCATGAGGCATTGATAGAATCCCTCGTTAGTCTATCAGGTGTTATAATATTCATCGTTGGCCAGTTCACGCGCAAGAAGGAAATCAACTCCATAGCTGGCGTCAAGGTGAAAAAGAATGCGTAAATTATTCTATCTGATATTTCTGCTTCCCTTCATCTCATCCGCTCAGGT